>DASQLB010000048.1:0-2963 GCA_035630235.1 Nitrososphaeraceae archaeon
GCATTATCCATTTCAAAAAATATAGGGGCTAGTAGTGCATACACTATTATTGTAGTTATCACAACAAAATGGGAAGATGGACTTACAATAACTGAGTTTTTCATATTTATTTTATCTCTTACTATATATACAGCATATTTGGATAAGACCATTTTAATACAATAATCGACAAATATTTCTGTAAATATTTCCGAAAAAAGTTATTTAGGCTATCAACAAAATAAAAATATATAAAAACAAGAATCGTCTGTTAATTTATTAGATTAATTAGAATATTTAAAAACAAAAATAAAAAAGTGTTTATTACAGCATATGGTGTATTCTATGAACCACTAGATAATTGATATAACTACCTGGAAGAATGGGTATTATTTATCTTGCATGGGCATTCTCCAGATAATATATCTGTAAGCGGATTTAACTCCACAATAACATTTGGAATTTATTTATTATAAATTGCTATTATTCATTCTCTCTTGACATTATCTAAGAAACAGAAATGAGATTACTCGTATTATTATTATATTATATAAAATTAGATTAAAGGTACAACATTTTTCTATATTGATGTTATTAATAAAGAATAGCTATTGAATTATACAATAATCATTCACTTACTAATTTATATAGTATATGTTACTGAATGATTCTACTAATTCTAAATATAATTAGAAAGTTAGTTAACAAATATGCACAAGTCAGCATACAAGTTCGAACTTTTTTTGATGGCTTTATTAATAATGTTCTCAACGGTTGCATCACTAATACCAATGGGTAACATGAACCTTTTTTCAGATGCAATGGCCTCAGGAAAAAATTCCGATAAATATGAAAATTCACAAGAATATGAAAGTTATTATTCTAATGATAAACAATACGCACCAGATTATAATTATTATTATGAACCAATGAAACAACAACAATCAAGTTATGATAATAACAACAACTACAATTATGATGACACTAAAAGAATATCTTATAGCGATAGTTATGAAGATATGAAAAAATATAGTACATATCCTACAAAAGATAAAAAATATGTCTGTCAAACTGGACAATTCAAAGGATTTTTCGTTGAATCAGTCGAATTCTGTAAACTAAAAATAGCAGAAGGTCCACAAGGGCCGATTGGTCCTACTGGTGCAACAGGAGCAACAGGAGCAACAGGTCAAGCTGGCTCTCCAGGTCAACAAGGACCTTCAGGTATTACATTTTTGAATAGTACAAATATATATTTGAATCAGACTACTTCTGAACCCGTTGGTGTTGATGAACTTGCCTCTACAAATGCATTATGTGATCCAGGGGATTTTGTAGTGAGTGGAGGATATATTACCTCAACTAATGGAATTGGTAATAGAGATGTTCTGGCAGATAGGCCAACAACTGGGATTCCACCATCTACAAATTCTTCAGCATATGCAGGTGCCGGATGGGAAACCAGTATTGAGTGGAGGAACGCATCACCCGGAACCAGTTTGATACTAACGGTCTCCGCTTTTTGCTTTGACAATCCACCATTGCGACCTTAAACCTCAATCATTTTTTATTTTTTAGTTCAGTAACAAAGAATATTATTTTATTAATTTTAATCTTGAAAATATCAACTTCAAATTAAGTTTCTAACAATAAAAGCTAAATACAATATAGTATAGTTACAAAAGTAGACTCCTCTTTTAGAATCCTATCGATATACTCCCTCTTTAGCATATTTTTATCGAATTTACACATAATTTATAACTGATTTACGCATCTTAATTTTTTTAAAACAATTTTACTTTTTGTCAATTTAAGTTATCTATATGGTTAATCTAAACAATCAATAATTATCCTAAATTCTAAATATTGACCAATTAGCTTTTATAAGGCTATAACAAACTTTCTACGTGAGGAAATAAATTGAATTTATTACCTTATACTAATAATAAATTTCCATTTTTAATCAATAATTTTCGGAGTAATACTAAATGAAAAACTTTTCCTCTAATGGAATACGTTTTTCAGGTGACTCAATAAAGAGTTGTGTATGCTTTATCGATTTGGTAGATTCTACTAAAAATACCATTACAATGGACAATTTAGAACATGTTAGAATTTACTATTCTAAATTTATAAATTCAATATCGAAAATAGTTAAAAGTTATGGTGGAAGAGTTATCAAGAATATTGGTGATTGTTTATTATTACATTTTCCAAAAACATCTGATAATAAAAACGAAGAATCTTTTAGAGAGGCTATTGAATGTGCCTTGAAAATCTTAGATTCTCGATATAGTATTAATCAAGAATTATCAAAGCAACAACTTCCTCCATTCAGCTATAGAATTAGTATGGATTTTGGTGTTTTGGATTTAGCTTTGGTCGGAGATTACAGTCAAGTTGATTTATTTGGTTCAACCATAAACTTTTGTTCAAAAATAAATTCTTCTTCGTCTATTCCAAATGAAATAATTATTGGAGATAATTTTTACAGAATTTTAAATTCTTTTTCTAATATTACTACAAATTATAATTTTATAAATAATGGTGAATGCAAGATAACCGAAACTTTTGGATATTCTACATATGGAATAAAAAAAGTTAACAAATCGTCACTTGATGATGATATTAATAATATATATCCTCTCAGAAAGAAAATATTAGGTTCCTCTACTCAAAATTTTATGGAAACTCAAATTAAAAAAGATTCATCTTTTAAAGCACATAATAACAAAAGAATAATTTTAGTCGATGATGAAAAAGATATACTTTTTACTTATGAATCATTTTTAAGGGATAATGGTTATGAGATAATTACTTTTACAGACTCCTTTACTGCACTAAATTATATTAAAGACCTTTCAAATTTTGATAATTTACTTGTCACACTAGATATTCGAATGAAAGATTTGAATGGTTTTCAATTACACCAACAAATAAAATCAATCGACCCAACAATCAAGATTCTATTTATAACCGCATTA
>DASQLB010000049.1:0-25996 GCA_035630235.1 Nitrososphaeraceae archaeon
GAAGGACGAATACTATCTCTTATTGATTTTAGATTTATCATTCGATTAATGGTCGTCCCGCAATTACCACAAACAACTTCTAAACAAGGATAAGACATTACTCATATCACTTCTATAGTAGAATAATATATTTCTTGTAAAAGTTTCTTAACAATATTGACAAAATTAATGTTTTTTGGATAGCAAGAAAATTTTTCACGAAGCAATTTTGTAAGATCGACTCAAATATACAAACAGGTTTTGTTCGCATTCAACAAACTAAAATAATCTAAAATAACGATTAACTATTGCTAATATGGATATATGTTAGAGATAATCATTGAAATTATATGAAGCTTGGAATAAAATTTGGTAGACTGATTCTTGAAAACAAATAACTATAACTCTAATCTATTTATTTATTTATATTTATTCTCAGTAATTGGCATTCTATTATTAGATATATTATCGGATCACTTTTATTTACTTCATATTTAAAATATTTGCTTTATACTGTCTCTATTTAAAAGGTGATGATTGTTATACAATTTATATTAAAGTATTATTTTTAAGTATCAATTCTATTAATTGATTGATAAATGTCAATCCAAGTATCAACTAAAATATTGAATCAGTACTAAATATATTTACCACGTTGTAGTATCGGATACTCCCTCTAAAATAAGATTAGGTATTGTAAAAGTAAAAAGTGTCTTATTTTAGACATCTATATTACCAAATTAATCGATACGATTTGAGAGCTACAGAAGCTAAAAAGATATTTTTAGCCTTAATAATAGATTCATGGGATGATCGAGGCTTAAAGTTCCAGTGGAAAGAAATTTTTTTAAAACGTTTGTTCTTCACTATATAATGACTCATTATGACATATAGATATTAAAATATCATATATTAAAGTAGAACCAAATCTGTCATAATTGTATTAAAAATTAATCTCCACTTAAGAAAAATAATAATTAAATTAATAATAATAACATGTGACAAAAATTTTTAATACAAAAATTTAAAAAATTGGATAAACTACTGAATAA
Source organism: Nitrososphaeraceae archaeon (assembly GCA_035630235.1). Classification (GTDB taxonomy): domain Archaea; phylum Thermoproteota; class Nitrososphaeria; order Nitrososphaerales; family Nitrososphaeraceae; genus TH1177. The sequence continues at coordinate 1,032 of DASQLB010000049.1, forward strand.
TATTGATAAAAAGTAGTAATCATCATATTATTTATATACAGAAATACATAAATAATTATTAAAAAAACATTGGTGTACTAATATGCCAATTGATCCGGTTTGTGGAATAGAAATGGATGAAGAGTTAGCCATTTCCTTAGAGTATGATAAGAAAAAATATTATTTTTGTTGTGAAGGATGTAAAGGTATATTCAAAAGAAAACCAAAAAAATATCAGTACAAGTAATATATTTTATTATCCTTTATAAATAATTGTTTCTGTGAAATCAGTAAGAATAGTATCGCAAGGAGTAGTTCAAGTTTACAATCTAAATGATAATGAGTTAGAATTCAAATCGGAGGGTGATATTCTCGTTGGAATGAAAGCTTGTGGTATTTGTGGTTCCGATTTAGAAAAGGTCTATGGTAAATACGGAATGGCCTCTGCGAGGCTAGGTCACGAACCAGCGGGAGAAGTTTTGTCAATCGGAAAAGACGTCAAAGGTATATCTATAGGAGATCGAGTATTTGTTCATCATCATGTTAGTTGTAATTCTTGTCATTATTGTAGACATGGAAATAATACTATGTGTGAATATTATCAAAAAAGCAATATCGATCCTTGCGGATTGGCAGATAAATTTATTGTCCCAGCATGGAATGTTGAGCGAGGAGGTGTATTAAAGTTGCCAAATAACCTAACTTATGAGCAGGCGTCGTTAATCGAGCCTTTAGCATGTTGTATAAGAGCTCTTAATAAGATACCTTTTCAAAAAGGAGACGATTTAGTAATATTCGGAGCTGGGCCAGCAGGAATTATGCTACTCAATCTAGCCCAGCTCTATGGAGCAGGTAAAATATTTGTTATCGATATTAATAATTTTAGATTAGAGTTTTCTCAAAAGTATATACCTGATGCAATTTTTATCAATTCGTTAAAGGAAGATTTTCACAAAATTATTAAAGACAATACCAAAAATAGAGGAGGAGACATATCTATAATTGCAACCAGCAGCTTAACAGCACTATCTAATGCATTTGAAATTACTAGAAAAGGAGGATATATCATTTTGTTTGGAGTACCATCTAAAGATTCACAATTCTCCTTAAAAGCCAGCAAACTTTATTCTAATGAATTTTCTATTGTACCGAGTTATGCAGCCTCTGAAATTGAAACTAATCAAGCATTGAAATTACTAGCAGATGGAAGACTTAATTTAGATTTTCTTATTACACACAAATATGCCTTACAGGACTCTCCTAATGCGGTTATTTGTGCGCATAAAGCTTTAGACTGTATGAAAGTAATTATTACTACATCCTCATAGAAGATGAAAAAAACATAAATAGATCAAGGAATTTACCAAGTTTTGGTTAATATAAGATATGGATTGGGGTATGAAAAATAGATTATCAAGAATAATAAAACCAAAAAATGGACGATGTGTCATGTTAGCTGTTGATCATGGATATTTTTTGGGTCCAACAGAAAAACTTGAAGTGCCTCAAAGGACCATAGAACCATTACTTCCTTACGTTGATTCAATCATGCTAACAAGGGGAGTTTTACGCACTTCTGTCAACCCTATTTCTAATGTTCCTATTGTTCTGAGAGTATCAGGAGGGACCAGTATAATCGGAGAAGATTTATCAAAAGAAACAATTGTTACATCAATAGAAGATTCAATCAGGCTAAACGTGGCATGTTTAGCATTATCTATATTCGTAGGATCCAAGTATGAGCATCAAACATTAGCTAATCTCTCAACTTTAGTAGATAATGGAGAAAGGTATGGTATCCCTATTTTAGCTGTTACTGCAGTTGGAAAAGAACTGGTAAGAGATGCTCGCTATTTAGGATTAGCGTGTAGAATAGCAGGGGAATTGGGTGCACATGTTGTTAAAACTTATTACTGTGAAAAATTTGAAAAAGTAATTGAAGGATGTCCTGTCCCAGTGATTATCGCAGGAGGCAAAAAACTTCAAAAAGAAGTAGAAGTATTGGAATTAACTTTTAATGCCATCAGAGATGGTGCTTCTGGTGTTGATATGGGAAGAAATATTTGGCAATCAGACAATCCAATCGCAATGGTAAAGGCTGTCAAATCTATTGTCCACGAAAATTTTTCGATTAAAGAAGCTTCAGACCTCTTAGAGATGGAGAAAAAAATAGAAGATAAAAGTACTGTTGTTATTAGATGATATAAAATATTTAATTTTACTTATTGTCCATTAGTTTCAGCCAGTCAATTATAGATATTCTAAACAAATTTAGTTCAACAAGAAGTTTTTTTTGGATATTTTAGAAAGCCTCTTACATCAGTACTATTGTCCAACAATTCTAGCAATTAATGTACTAGAATTATTAGGCCACACCTTTACGAAAGATGGACGTAAATTCATAAGAATATATTTATATTTTTGAGTAGATTTTTAGAATGTAATAAATGAAAACAAATTTGATTGTTTTTTCTGTAATTGGACTTTCTCTTCTTATTATGGGTTTAATTAATCCTGATAATTTGATACCTGTATTTGCTGCCATTCTTGTTGGAACAGATGAAGAAGATGAAATAAAAGGAACGAGCAAAAAGGATAGCATATTTGGGTTGGAGGAAAAGGACAAACTATGGGGGAGAGATGCGGCAGATTATATTAATGGGGGCGAAGGACGAGATAAGATAGAAGGAAATAGTGGTAAAGATAAACTATATGGTGAATCTGGAAGTGACAGAATAGAGGGAAATAAAGGAAGTGATTATATTGACGGATATACAGGCAATGATCTGATTCAAGGTAATTCTGGTAAAGATCAAATATTGGGATATAATGGAGATGATATCATTCAAGGAAACAAAGATGATGATATCATGTATGGTGAAAAACACAATGACAGAATAGAAGGAAATAGTGGTAATGACTGGATCAATGGAGGACAAGGACGAGATTTACTAATGGGAGGGTCTGGTGATGACGTTCTCTGGGGGAAATCAGGAAAAGATGTTTTGATAGGTGGAACTGGTGCTGATGAATTTCATTGCGGTCAGGGATTTGATATTATTTTAGATTTTGATAAGTTTGAAGGGGATACTAAATCAAAAAACTGTGAAATATTTTAATATAAACTCCGACATTTTATTGAATTTTTTACTCTTATAAATTGTCTTCTCAGATACTTAATCCATTTCTTCAGGTATTATTTATATTAATGATATGTTTGTTATTGATCAGTTAGACAATGATAATGAAATTCTTGCTTATAGCGGCAATAATTGCTACATTAATGATACCCTTAAATTTGCAAAGTTTTCCAATCGCTTTTGCTCAAACTTCTGATAAATCTTTCAAAGGTAACGAGCCACCATTTATACCCCCCCCTGAATCTCAAAGAATACCAAAAGCTCCTCCTAGCGATGCTGTTTCTATAAAAGATAGTCCTCCTGTTGGGATAACGGATACTGAAGAAGAAGAAGAAGAAGAGGTAGAAACAGATAAAGATAAACTTCCTCCATTAACTGCACGTGAAATTAAAGAATTACCATTTGATACAATTAATGATTCTGAATTAAAAGACATAAAGATTATTTCTAATGAAACATCATCTTCAGATCCTATAAAGAGTATTCTAGAAGAAATAATAAAAAATGATAGTATCATTTCAAACGATAATGATATTGATTCATTTAACTTATCTAAGATAAAAAATAAATTTAATGATACACAATTAGAACAAATTTTTATAGCTCAAAACATGTCTAGGGACTCAGTTTCCGTAGAAGAAAATAATACTAACATTACATCCAATACAACTGCAGACCAAGATAATGATGACAACATACTGTCTGAGACAGATTTACCAACTCTAGATATTTTGAACCTTGTAAATAATACAAAAGTCAATTCTAATGTTACTGAAACAGAAGAACAACCAGCTATAACTGATGAGCTGTCAACAGAAGGCAATGTTACTGGGACGGGAGAACAGAGTAATGAAGAAGGATCATTACAAGGAGGTAAGTCTATAACAGTGGAGGAGGTTCCTTCAAAATCAACAGACTTCCAAGTTGAAGAACCAACAGAAGGAAATGTAACAATAAAAGGGCAATTAGCAAATAATACTTTACAAGATTCATCAATTACAACATCTTCAGAATTACAACCATTAGAAGAAGAAGCAACAGGAACACAAGATGAAGATCAACAACAGCAACAACCATTAGAAGAAGAAGCAACAAAACAACTCCCAAAAGATGAAAAGAAAATAAAAGTTTCTGAAATCTGTAACGATGAACTAGATAATGATCACGATGGAATTATCGATGAGGAACATGATTGTCTTTCTAGAACCTCCGATAGCACATCAACTAGTGAAAAAATAGTACCAGAATTAGCAACTTTAGATGACGATGAGAAGGATGAAGTAAAAGACGAAGCCAACATACAAACTGAAAAAAATTCTGATGAAGAACAAGTAACTGATGATTCCAAAAAGAGTAAGAATAAAAATAATAAGCTAATCGAAGAAGATCGAACATCTTTAGAATCTTTAGATCCTGAAATGCAACCTAGTGGTGTTGAAATACTTACGACTACAGAGATTTGTAATGATGAGATGGATAATGATTTAGATGCATCGATAGACGAGAAAGATTGTATCAGTAAGTAAAGATGCGATTTTTTAACTTCATTTATTGGTTCAAAAGATAGAGAAAATTTTGATGATTAAGTAAAAATTTAGTTTCTTAATATTTAGATAAATTTGTAAATAGCTATATAAATAGAATATTTTTATAATATCTCTATGGTTGGGATCTAAGGTTCGATTTAGGACTACTCTTAAGGTCTAGAGTATTTTAGTAGTACTTTAGATTAAGTTTTATCCAACTTGTATTATAAGAAAATGGAGAAAAAATTATGGTTGAAATGATTGGGGCAAAGGCATTGATTGCTTCCCTAGAAAAAGAGGGAGTAGATATTGTTTTTGGCTTGCCTGGTGGTGCTAATTTGCCTATTTATGACGAATTAGTAGACGCAAATTTTAGACATGTCTTGGTTAGACATGAACAAGCAGCAGCACATATGGCAGATGGTTACGCACGAATTAAACGAAAAGCAGGTGTATGCATCGCTACTTCTGGTCCAGGGGCTACTAATCTCATAACTGGCATAGCTACAGCGCACGCTGATTCGATACCAATGGTGGCAATTACAGGCCAGGTACCAGTGGCAATGATTGGAAAGGATGCTTTTCAAGAAACTGACATAATTGGTATATCTAATCCGTGTACGAAATACGCATTTCAACCAAGAAAAGCGGTTGAGATTCCAGAAGTAATAAAGAAGGCTTTTTATATTACTGAAAGTGGACGTCCAGGCCCTGTATTAGTAGATATTCCAAAGGACGTACAGCAAGAGAAGGCAGAAATAGAATTTCCGGAGCTGATTAAAGTTAGAGGATATAAACCTGCATTTGATCCTGATTTGTCCCAAATCGAAAAAGCTATCGATCTAATTATGAAGGCAGAAAAACCAATAATAATGGCCGGAGGAGGTGTAATCCTTTCAGGAGCTTTTAATGAATTACAAGCTTTGGCAGAAATATTAATGTGTCCAGTCGTGACTACTTTTAAAGGAAAGGGGGGATTCCCCGAAAATCATCCTCTTGCTATGGGACCAATTGGGATGCATGGACATGCAGAAGCAAATAAAATAATAATTGAGGCAGATTGTATCATTGCAATTGGTGCTAGATTCTCGGATAGGTCAGTGGGAAGATTCGATGAATTTGGTAAAGGTATGAGTATTATTCATTTAGATGTAGATCCAGCAGAAATTGGAAAGAATAAATCCGTGGATGTGGCCGTCGTAGGTGATGTTAAATCCTCCTTAAGAACATTAGTAAAGATGCTTACCACAAAAGGAATTAGAAAAGATCCTGACAATTCGTGGCTGAAGAGAAGAAAAGAACTTGTTGAATATTATACAAGTACAATAAAAGATTATTCTAGGGAAATTACTGCAAAAAAGACACTTAAAAAATTACGAGAATTATTACCATCTAAATCAATAGTAACCACTGAAGTAGGACAATGTCAAATGTGGGCTTCTTTGCATTTTGATGTTATAACTCCAGGCACTTTTTTTAGCTCAACAGGTCTAGGGACGATGGGTTTTGGATTCCCTGCTTCTATAGGAGCAAAGGCAGCGAAGCCTGATGTACCAGTGATTGATATAGCAGGAGATGGATCTTTTAATATGACTGAAAATTCTCTAGCAGTTTCAGTATTAGAAAAACTTCCAGTTATCGTATTTTTACTTAATAACTACATGTTAGGAATGGTTGCTCAGTGGCAAAGAACTTTTTACAACAGAAGATATAGTGGAGTGGAGCAAAATCGGTGTCCCGATTATGTTAAATTGGCCGAGTCATATGGTGCCCAAGGTATACGAGTTCAATCTATGAATGATTTGGATAAAGCAATTAAAACTGGATTAAGTTCAGACGTAGCTACAGTAATAGATATTCCAATAGATCCCGAAGAAGACGTTTATCCTTTTGTAGCGCCTGGTTCAGGGTTAAAAGATATGATTGTGGGAGGCTAAAAAAGAAGATGTCATCATACAATTCTGAAACTGAGATTATCGAACAGAAAACATTACCTTATAGAATATTATCTGTTATTGTAGACAATAAACCTGGTGTTCTCTTTAGAGTTACTAATTTGTTTAGGGCAAGAAATTTTAATATTGAAAGTATTACAGTTGGCACAACAGAACAACATGATATATCAAGAATGACTATTGCAATTCAGAGTGATTCCCGAACAACAGATCAATTAGTAAAACAACTCAGAAAATTAATCGATATTATCGAAGTTAGGATACTTAATATAGAAAATACCGTATTCAGAGAACTTGCACTCATAAAAATGAAGGCTCATGATCCAACATCCCGAATGGAGATTACTCATTTTGCAAATATATTCAGAGCAAAAATTTTAGACGTCAGTAAAGACTCTATGATGGTAGAGATAACAGGAACTCCTGACAAGATCGATGCTTTTAAGAGTATTGTTGAAACATATGGAATTATACAAATTGCAAGAACTGGAATTTCTGCCTTACCGCGGGGAGTTTAAAGATGGATAATAATACTAATAAAAATATTAAAAATAATAATCATTCGGAGGAACAAGTGAGAATTTTTGATACTACATTAAGAGATGGGGAACAGACACCAGGTGTCTCAGTTAACCCTGAAAAAAAAATTAAAATCGCTTATAGACTAGATGAACTGGGAGTTGATGCAATTGAGGCTGGTTTTCCTATTGTTTCAAACGGAGAAAGAGAGTCTATAAAGACAATTGTTAAACAAGGATTCAAGGCTAATATTTATGGACTTGCAAGAACGGTCAAAACAGATATAGATGCAGCATTAGCATGTGATTTACAATATATCCATACTTTTATTGCTACGTCGGAAATTCATATGAAATATAAATTAAATATGAATAAAGAACAAGTTCTAGAACGTGCTATTTGGGCGGTTGAGTATGCTAAAAAACATGGTCTCGAAGTTGAATTCTCTGCAGAGGATGCAACCCGTTCTGATCGGGATTTTTTGATCAAAGTTTTCAAATCTGTTCAAGAGGCTGGGGCTAATCGGATAGACATCCCAGATACTGTTGGTTACGCTACTCCTGAATATATAAGTAGTCTAGTAAAAGAAGTCTCAGAGAATATATCTATACCGATAAGCATGCATTGTCATGATGATTTTGGGCAGGCTGTGGCTAATTCACTTGCCGGGATAAATTCAGGAGCAAATTGTGCCCATGTAACTATAAATGGAATAGGTGAAAGAGCCGGAAATGCATCACTAGAAGAATTCGTAATGTCATTGCAATGTTTGTATAACAGAAAAACAAATATTAAGACACAATTACTATACGAAATATCTAAATTTGTTTCCAATACAATGGGAATAATTGTTCAACCTAATAAAGCAATTATTGGTGAAAATGCATTTGGCCATGAATCAGGAATTCATACACATGGAATTATTAATAATCCTTTAACGTACGAGCCCATTAGTCCCGAACTCGTCGGAAGGAAAAGATGGTTACAAGCTGGTAAACATGCTGGAGCTCATGGTATCAAAGCAATGCTAAATGAATTCGGCGTAAATCCAACTGATGAAGAATTGCAAAAAATTGTTGAACAACAAAAAATTGTTGCCGACAAAGGAAAATCAATTACTACTGCAGAATTGTTATCTATTTCGGGACAAGTAATGGGAAATACAAAATTTGAAGAAAAATTTACTTTACATGATTTTCATATTGTTACAGGTTTGAACATTATCCCAACAGCAGTAATTCAACTAAGTACTCAGGGCAAGGAATATATTGCATCAGAAATAGGAGTTGGGCCAGTAGACTCTGCTCTCAAAGCGATCCAGAAAATAGCTGTTGAAGTGGCGAAAATAAAAGTAAGAGAATATAGACTAGAATCCATCACGGGTGGCTCAGATGCGTTAGCAGAGGTATCAGTCAAAGTGGAAGACAATTTTGGAAATGTAGTTTCAGCTAGAAAATCTGGGGCAGATGTAGTCGTTGCTTCTGTTCAGGCAATGATGGATGCTATCAACAAGGTAATGCTAAGAAAAGTTTTAGAATCTTAAATTTCTATTTATTTGAGATCATCTCTATAACCTTGATTTTCCAGTTTTTTATTAGTTTAATTTGAATTATACTTTATATTATTTTGTCTACTCTTGAATTTTAGTGGTAATATTTTCCATATATTTATAAGTAGAAAAATATTTTATCAAATCAAATCAAATTATTAATGATACCAATCAATGGGTATGTTAATTTTTACATCATATAATTTTTTAATTAGCTGATTGTGTGGGAATATTCTAAAGATTAATCTATTTCTGAAGTCCACCCTCTCGTTTCTTCACCAGTTTCAAGTTCCAATAAAACAACCTGAGATGGATGATGAGAGCATGAAATAATAAATAGTATAATATTTTTTAATAACAAGCACAATAAATTCATCACTTAAAATTTACTTAGTAACAAGTGAATTTGTATTAGTTATTGTTTTGTATATATCTATTTACATATTGTGTTAGTATAATTAAATTCGTCTTAAACGCTATTACGAGATAATTACATTAACACTGTTTATATTTCAATGATAGTTATTATTATATTTACTTATATTTTATTTTGATACTCCATCAAGGCACTAAAACTAGTTACAATGAATATTGACTGTATTTAATATATCTACAAAAATTTCCAAATTTCTTATATTTTAATGAAATAATGAAATCAACCAACATTAGTCTTGAAAAAATATATGTTAATTCAACTGTCGTAGTAATATTCCAGAACAGTTTAAAGCAGTTATTACTTTGAGATTTATTCTTATTCCTCAAACTTAATAAATTCAAAATCTTACTTTCTTGTGTAAGTGATTGGAACTTTCAATTCACTAATGGCATAGCGAGTGGGGTGTTATTATATCAACATTAGTATAGTTCATCGGTATTATTGTCTCTTTTGTCCATCTGATTACAGCCTTATGAAGAAAACAATTTAACTCTCAAAATTTCCTCGTTGTCGCTAATATCTAATTAAAAAATTAATATAGCTATATATCATTCTTGTTTGATCAGAGATGAGAGTAGATCATATAGCTATAGCGGTTAAAAATGTTGAAGTAGCACTAAAAAATTATCAGAATATTCTTAACATAGATAAAATAGAAATTGAAGAGGTACCTAATGAAAAAGTCCGTGTAGTAATGCTCAATTTGGAAGATACGCGTATAGAACTCCTAGAACCAATGAAAGATGATAGTCCTATTTCTAAATTTCTGAATGAAAAAGGAGAAGGGATTCATCATATTGCCATAACTGCCGATAATATTGAACAAGATGTAGCTAGAGGAGAAAAAAATGGTATGAGATTTCTCGGGGGGATAAGAACTGGATCATACGGTCGCAAAATAACATTTATTCATCCTAAATCATTAAATGGTGTATTAACGGAATTTTGTCAATCGCCTCCCAACAAATAAAATTATTTTCCTTATTTTGATCCAATATATTGAATCTCGTACTTTGTTGTAAACAGTAAATAATCTAAAATAATAATCGTAAGGCGCACACTATAAATGATATTTCATTATAAGTTATCTATCACCATTCTAGTAAATTCAGTAGTGGAGAGGTTCCCTCCAATATCTATCGTCTTATTATTTTGCTTCAATAAGGTAACTATTGCATTCTCTATTTTGACTGCCTCAGTAAATAATAACGGATCTTTGAATTTTTCTCCTATCCACTCTAGCATCATTTTTGTACTAAGAAATATAGATGAAGGGTTAGCAATATTTTTTCCTGCAATATCAAAAGCAGCTCCATGTACAGGTTCGAATAACGAAAAATTTTTACCTATATTAGCTGAAGGTCCCATTCCTAATCCTCCAACGACTTGTGCTGCTTCGTCAGAAAGAATATCACCAAAAAGATTGGTGGTCACAATAACATCAAAATTCTCAGGGTTTCGTATTAAGTTCATAGCACACGCATCTACATATAGCTCACTATATTCTATCTGAGGAAATTTTTTAGCTACCTCTCTACAAACATTCTTAAATAATCCATCACTCTTTCTTAGAACATTAGATTTATGAACCGAAACTACCTTTTTTTTGTCGCCTCGCATTACTGCTGTATTAAAAGCGTATTCTGCAATCCTTCTAGAGGCCTTTTCTGATATAACTCTCAGTGCAACAACAGTATCTGAATCAGCATAGAATTCCCAACCTAGGTACACATCTTCTGTATTTTCTCGAACTGTAACTAAATCAACATTTTCCGAAATGGATTTAATATTGGGAAAAGATTTAGCAGGTCTTACGTTAGCATATAAATCAAAAAGTCGTCTTAATACTATAATTACGTCCGCAGCGCTTTCGCCTACAGGTGCTTTTAAGCATGCATCACTTTTTTTTATTGTCTCAAGGGTAAAATCAGGTAAAGCTTTACCAAACTGGGATAAGGCGTAATCACCAGCATCTACTTCATTAAGACTGAATTTGATTGATGTCTTATCGTTGATAGATTCAAGAAGCATCATAGCACTATTCATTAATTCAGGTCCTATTCCATCTCCAGGAATTAATGAAATATTATATCTAGTCATCTAATGTAAATTAAAAATCTAATTGTTTTAAAAATTGTTCCCTTATAGATATTTAAATAGTCGTTTTATAAAAAATTAACACAGAATATAAAAAATCATGTAATATGCAACTTTGAGCAATTGTTGATCTGTTTTCAAACATTATTCTTGTCATGATTTTCTTCAACTTTATTGAAGAATGTCTGAAGTTAATTTTTATAATATTACTAAAATTTTATAGCCTATTATAATGAATTATTAAACTTGTTTTAACCAAATCCAAAACAACGAAATTAAATATTCGTTAGATATGCATAATGTTTCTGTTTTAGACATTATACTGGAGAACATTCTTTGTTTTGTTCTTTTATAGTATTTAAGATTTGATAGTTAGGTAAAATGCGATCCGAGGTAAAAATAAAAATCAGAACGAGACCCTCGGTTCATACCTTCCAAACACTAATTGAAAAGCATCACTAATCTCACCAAGCGTAACCCTATTTTTTATAGCATTTATTATATGAGGCATTAAATTTTGATTGTCTTTTTCGGCATTCTTAACCAAAAGTTCAATTGAATGCTCGACTTTGTTCTTGTCTCTTTTCATCTTAAGCTCCTTTAATCTTGCGACTTGTTTTTTTTCAATTTCTGGCTCCATGACATTTAGTAAAGGTTCTACATCATGTTGATCTTGGTATTTATTTACTCCAACTATAACTTTTTTTTGTTCGTCTATTTCTTTTTTTAATGAATATGCATTTTGCCTTATTTCATCCTGGAAAAATCCTTTTTCTACAGCTGAAAGGGCGCCACCCATTCTATCTATTCTCTTCAAGTATTTTTCAACTTCATCCTCTATTTTATTAGTTAAAAATTCTACATAATAAGATCCACCTAATGGATCTACTGTTTTTGTTACCCCTGTTTCGGTAGCTATCATTTGTTGTGTTCTCAAAGCAATTTTTACTGATTCTTCTGTTGGTAATGCTAGTGCCTCATCCCTGGAATTTGTATGTAAAGATTGACAACCACCTAAAACAGCAGCAAGAGCTTCAGTCGTAACTCTTACAATATTGTTGTCAACTTGTTGAGCAGTTAATGACTCTCCACTAGTTTGAACATGAAAACGTAAGGTAATTGATTTACTATCTTTAGCATGAAATCTTTCTTTCATTATTTTCGCATATATTCTTCTTGCTGCCCTAAATTTAGCTATCTCTTCGAAAAATTCCATAGTACAACAGAAGAAAAATGAAAGACGTGGTGCGAAATTATCAATCCTCAGTCCTCTGTCAACACAAGTCTGTATATATTCAATTGCATTTGCAAAGGTAAATGCTAATTCTTGAGTAGCATTTGAACCAGCTTCTCTGATATGGTATCCAGAAATACTTATAGGATACCATTGAGGAACGTTTTTTGAACAGTATTGGATCATATCACCAATAAGCCGAATGGATGGTTTTGGTGGATAAATATACGTATTCCTAGCGATATATTCCTTCATAATATCATTTTGAGTAGTTCCTCTTAAGGAAGATGGACCTGTTCCTTGTGCCTCTGCTACTGTTATATATAATGACAAAAGAGTAGCAGCAGTAGAATTAATTGTCATAGACGTACTTACCTTGTCTAAAGGAATATTATCAAAACAAGCCAACATGTCTTCAATTGAACTAATTGCAACTCCAGTTCTTCCGACTTCGCCTTCCGATTGTGGATTGTCAGAATCCCTGCCAGTCTGTGTTGGCAAATCAAAAGCAAGAGACAAGCCTGTTTGACCATGATCTAATAAAAATTTGAACCTGGTATTAGTTTCCTCAGAACTTCCAAAACCGCTATACTGCCTCATAGTCCAAAGACGTTCGCGGTACATAGTATCATGAATTCCCCTGGTAAATGGATATTTGCCTGGCTTCTCTCCGTCTACACTCTTCTTAGAAATATCTTTTCTATTGTAAACTTCTTTGACTGGAAATCCTGAATCAGTTTTTATTTCTGTTTTTTTAGACATTTTATTTTCATTTCCTATCAAGTATTATTATGTTCTTTACAATTCCTTAGTGAAATTTTTAAAAGATTAGAAGTCAACTCTTCTGCTGCTTGAAATGGATCCATTTTTTTCTTTTGTATTTTGTCAATAAGATTATGATATGAGGGATTATCATTCAACATTGTTAAGATTTTATCTTTAATGATATTTAAAACCATATCTTTTAATTCTATTTCTAATAATTCGTAGTCCTTTTTTCTAATAAGTTCTACTCGCTCGGTGAGCAATTTACTAATCATTTCTGCTACTTCTCTAGTACCAGTACCAGTTTTTGCAGAACATTTTAGTATAATAGGTTTTCGTTCGGTATCCCCAATCAAGTCCTTTATAGTATTATAAAGTGTATTCGCCCCTTCAAGATCTGCTTTATTAACTACATATATATCCCCGATTTCGGTAATACCTGCTTTAACAGCCTGCACCTTATCTCCAGTATTAGGAGTAAAAACAACAAGAGTAAGGTTTACTACTTTAGATACCTCTATTTCTAGTTGACCAGCACCTACACTCTCTACTATTATTAAATTGTAACCAGCCGCATCAAGAATTCTTATTATATTTCTCAAGGATCTTGAAATTCCACCGACAGCACCTCTAGAAGCAATACTTCTCATAAATACTTCTGATTTGTCCATAAGGTTGGCTTGCATTCTCACTCGATCTCCTAAAATCGCACCACCTGTTACAGGGCTAGTGGGATCTACAGCGATTATTGCCATTTTATAATCAAATCTTTTAAATTCGTCTATTAATTTACCAATGAGAGAACTCTTTCCAGCGCCACCTGGTCCGGTCAAGCCAATGGTCATGGCCCTTCCTGTATTTTTAAAGATCTGACTAATAATCTCTTGATACTTTCCCTCTTCATTATCAATAATAGAAATTGCCCTTGAAAGTGAACGTCTATCTCCTTTTAAAATTCCTTCAACGATTTTTAGCAAAGATATTTATCTCAAAATTTTAAGATATCCTTAGTTATAAATAATATTTCTTAAATAATACAAATGATAAAGGTTTTTTATTACTAAACAGAATGAATGTTTTTATCGATTATAAATTATTTTTTAATAAACATTATACAAGATAAAGATTTAAAATCCTACCTATTAATAATTATTGTAGTATATGTCCATTAACCAGAGTCAGGAAGTCAAACGCACAAGAGTTTTAGTTGCTAAATTGGGTTTAGATGGCCATGACCGTGGAGCGTTGGTTATTTGTAGAGCGTTAAGGGATGCAGGTATGGAAGTAATTTATTCTGGATTATTTTGTACCCCTGAACAGGTTGCAAAAACGGCTGTTGATGAGGATGTTGATGTTATAGCGATGAGTTTACTAAATGGAGCGCATTTAACATTATTTCCAAAGGTGGCAAAAATACTAAAAGAACAAGGCATTGATGACATCCTGATTATTGGCGGAGGTGTGATCCCTGCGAAAGATAAAAAGTTACTAGAAAAGCAAGGAATTACAGGTAACTTTGGGCCAGGAACACCACTTCAAATAATCATCAACCATATCAATTCAAACATAAAGAAAAAAAGAGACTTTTAAAATTAGACAAAGACTAAAAGTGATAAAAGAAAATTATCAGAAAATAAAAAAATTTGCTTAGTTCATTCAAAGGGGTTACTGGCTAATAAAAAATAGTTTTCAAATAATAAAGAAAAATTAGATATTTCTTTACTATTTTTCTTACAAGGCTATGATTTCATCAACTGGTAGAATTTTGTTCATTTCTAGACGTAGGAATTTCTATGAACGGAGTTAAGCCCTGTCCACCAGCACCTCCACCACCTGTAACCAATGGCAATTTACCATCCCATCGTTGTGTTTTAAGCCATTCCAGGTATGATGGACTACTCTTCAATTGTTCGTCAATAATTTTTATGGCTGATGATTCACCTTCGGCTTTTAAAACATTGGCTTCTTTAAGACCACTAGCTTGTGCAATTGCTGCTCTTTGTTCTCCTATTGCTTTGGCCTCAGTTTGGTTAGCCTCTATTTTGATTCTCAGCAATTCATTTTGTGCTTGCAAAGCTCTCTGTTGAGCTTCCACTTTAGCTTCTATAGCTTTAGTGAACTGAGTTGAAAATCTAAATTCTGTAATTGACAGTGTTTCCAGTACAATATTATAATTTGCAAGTCTAGCTTGTATTTGTTGTTCGATTTGATTCTTAACCGTCTCTCGTTTGGTAATCAATTCTTCTGCATTGAAACGAGCTGTTACCTGCTTCACAGATTCCTGTATTGCAGGTAGTATAACCCTATTATCAAAGTCAAATCCCAACTGTCTATACAATAATTGGGCTGCTTCAGGTCGTATGTGAAAATTAAGAGCTACTTCTGTACTAACCTCTTGAAGGTCTTTTGACGCAGAGGTAGAACTTACGACAACTTTTTGTGTTCTAACTTCTATTGGTATTACTTGATCTCGAAATGGAACTACAAAATGAAGGCCTTCATCAAGACTAGCAGTAGTATCAACTGCGCCAAAGTGCAATAAAACACCTCTATGTCCCGCTTCAACGGTCTTGACACTTGCAGTTACCAAAACAATTACAATAATCAATCCAATTACTGCCGGAATTATTACTCTAAACAATGACTTGTTATATCCAGAAGACGAATATGATTCTAACGGTTCTCCTTCAGGGGTAACCCCTCCACGAGAGTACTGTCTTCCAAAACCACTAAATGGGCTTTTCTGTCCTACACCATATCGACGTTTGTAGATTTGATAGGCAATATAGCCTATGATTATAATTGTAAATACAATTCCAATAATCGTACTAATTTCAACCATTATTTGTTCTCCTTAGTAAAGATTATTATTTTATTTACTTATAAATTAATACAAAACATTCCGTTTCTTGTATAAGAAATGCAACTGTAATTGAACATATGGATAAGAAAATAAATGCGAATTTTAACCATTTTCATCCGGCCACATCATTTTTCGCATTTCTTTGCCTACTTTTTCAATCTGGTGACTCTCTATATCTCGCATATATCCTTGAAATGCATTTTTACCTTTATTTTTATAACTTGATACCCATTCATTTGCAAATTGTCCAGATTGGATTTCAGATAATACTTCTTTCATTTTTAATTTGGTAGCATCATCTATCACTCGTGGACCTTTTGTTAATCCCCCATATCTTGCGGTTTCACTCACTCTAGTATACATTCCAGTTAGTCCGTATTTTTGAATGAGATCTACTATCAATTTCATTTCATGCAAACATTCAAAATATGCTACTTCAGGCTGATATCCAGCTTCTACTAATGTTTCGAATGCTTTCATTATCAGAGAGTGGGCACCTCCACAAAGATCCACCTGTTCTCCGAACCAATCGGTTTCTACCTCTTCCTTAAAATTCGTCTCTAATACACCTGGTCGAGTACTTCCTATTCCTTTTGCTAAAGATAGAACTCTACTTAATGCAGTCCCAGTGTGATCTTGATAAACTGCAACCAGAGAAGGTGTACCAAATCCCTCTTGAAAAAGTTCTCGAACTCTTTGTCCAGGTCCTTTTGGGGCAACCATAATAACGTCAACGTTAGATGGAGGCTCTATCCATTTCCAGTGTATAGAAGCTCCATGAGAAAAACAAAGTGCTTTATTTTCAGCTAGATAGGGAGCAATTTCAGTTTTATAAGTATCTGCTTGTTCCATATCTGGAATTAATATATGAATTATATCCGCAGCTTTGGCAGCATCTCGTACTTCCATAATTTTGTGCCCATCTGCTTGTGCAATTTTCCTTGAATTACCATCTTGTCGTAATCCTATAACTACATTAAGACCAGAATCTTTTAGATTATTAGCTTGAGCTCTTCCCTGAATTCCGTATCCGATCACGGCAATCATTTGATTCTTTATAGAATCAAGTGTTACATCATTATCATTCCACTTTTTAACCATAAAATGATATAAAATCGAGGTTTTATAAATAATAACTGTTAAGGAGTGTAAAGATTCGATACTTTGAATATACAAATTCTCTCTGAAGATCGTAGTTGAGGGTTTTTATATTTAGTTGAACCGAAAAAAGTGGCAGAGTCTAAAGCCTAATTATGAGCTAAGGAAGAAAGTGAAATGACGTTTAATAATCTAAACAGCTAAATCCACGTCAGAATAAAGGATATATAAAACAAATAGTTTTGGTTTAGTGATCTAAAATATTGACTTACACATCATTTGAGCTTTATTATTCATTTGAATCAATATTCCTTAAATTACCAACAACATAAATTGGTTACAACAATTATAATTCAATGTTAAATCAATGCGATTCTAAGGCATTGTAAGCATTGAACCTTAATAGATCCATCGGTTGTGTTATTCTCAATAACTTTGAACTTCTTAGATCCACATATGCTACAAATCGGACACTCTCTTTTCTTTAGCATATGATATTTACCATTTTTGTGGATAAGTGTCTGATTTTGCTAACATTCTTATTCGTTCAGTTCCCCCTATATTCTTTATCATCTCTTTGACAGGAATGGGAACTAAATCATCCCATTTTCCATCGTTTACTATTAACTTCCGAATATTTTCTCCATTGAATTTGGATTTATTTTTAAAAGTATGTACCTTTACGATTATTTTTTTAGCTACCAAATAACGAACATATTCATTTCCTGAATAAAAAATATCAAATTGCGGTACCATCGATTTTAAATATTCAAACCAACACGCATTATTCTCAAAATTTGCTAAAGGGATTAAAAAAACCCTACTAGGATCTATTCTCTGAGATGAAAGTGAAGCATGGATCATTTCGATTCTCTCTCCTGCAGTAAATGGGTCTTTAAGTAAGTAATTAAATTGGGCGCTTCCTATAGCTAATACCAATTCTTCACATTCCTTAAGAATCTCATGGACTAGTTCTAAATGACCATTATGAAAAGGCTGAAATCTACCAATAACTAGTCCTCGTTTATATTGGATCATTTTTATTAGTTAAGAATATCAATTAATAGTTCCTAATTTTGTTTTCTCTTTTTCAATCTCATTTCTCTCAATTTTTTTAAATAATGGGGAGATTTTACCTATTCTATGACCAGGTTGGACTTTTAATTTAGATAAATCTTCCCATGATTCTTCGTGCAATTTGTTGTTATTGTTCAATTGTGACCAGATTTTTTCCACAGAATTTGGAATAAAAGGTAGTAAGAGTATCGCTAATACTCTGACCGCGTTAATCGAAATATAAAGAGTAGTAGCAGCTGAAGACTTGTCACTCCATGGTTGTTTTTTTTGAAAGTATTGATTAAAAAAATTAGAAAATTTTAAAATTGTTTTTAATGCTTTATCAGTTTCTGTCTTTTTGAATAACTCTTCAATCTCGCTGGATATAGTCATTATTGTATCAAGCCCTTTTTGGTCTTCGTCTTGATAAATTCCAGGTTCTGGTACGATCCCATCATAATGTTTTTTAGTAAAAGACAACGTTCTATTTATGAAATTTCCAATATTATCTATAAGTTCATTATTAATTTTGTTAGAGAAGACATCCCAATCAAAATTAATATCATCTTGGTTTGAAGGACTTATAGAAGCAATATAAAATCTTAAATAGTCAGGGTTAAAGGTAGATATAAACTCTCTTAGGCTAATATACCAATTTCGGCTTTTAGATATTTTTCTATTATGAAGCATTAAATGACCTCTAACAGGAATATAATCAGGTAGTTTATATTCCATATTTATTCCCATTCGAATAGCAGGAAGAAAAAGGAAATGATGATATATTATGTCTTTTCCAATGAAATGATAAATAGTAGAAGTATTCCAAACATCTTTTCCATCTTTTCCGAACTGTTCTTTTATAAGAGTATTGAAGGTGGATATATAGCATAAATGGTTATCAAACCAACCATAGAATACCTTTCCCTTTGCATCGTTTACTGGTATGTTTATTCCCCAATCAAGATCTCGAGTAATGTCCCAATCTTGTAAACCTTCTTCAATCCAATGTAGAACGTAGTTTTTTATATCTACCTGAAGGTTGTTATTGGTTGTTAGCCATTCTTTTAGATCATCAGAAAAATTAGATAATTTAAAAAAATAATGATTGCTAGATTTCTTTATGGGTGATTTTCCACAGATCCCACATTTTGGATCTAAGATTTCTTCAGGAACTCTTCCACATTTCTCACATAAATCTGAATATTGGTCATTTGACTTACAATAAGGACAAGTTCCTATAACATATCTATCAGGTAAAAATTTGTTATCAAAATCACAATAAAATTGAATTACTTCTTTTTCATATATATGACCATTATTTCTCAATTTATTGAAAACATTTTGTACAAATTCTTGGTTTTCATGTGAGCTTGTCTTATAAAATTTATCGAAAGAAATCCCAATCGCATTAAAATCTTCAAGATCGCGTTTGTTCCAGTACTCAACAAATTCCTTAGGAGTTTTTTTTTCTTGTTCTGCTTTAATTAAAATTGGGGTACCAAAATCATCCGAGGCACAAACATGAAATACTTTCTTTTTTGATATTCGTAAAAATCTGGTAAAAATATCGGCCGGCAGATATGTTGAAGAAATATG
Source organism: Nitrososphaeraceae archaeon (assembly GCA_035630235.1). Taxonomy (GTDB): domain Archaea; phylum Thermoproteota; class Nitrososphaeria; order Nitrososphaerales; family Nitrososphaeraceae; genus TH1177. The sequence goes on from DASQLB010000049.1 coordinate 20,845, forward strand.
TCCTAGATGGATTTCACCATTAGCATAGGGAAGTGCTGTCGTAACGACTATTGGTGTATCAGCTTCTACATCTATACTCTTATTATTATAAGAACATGATAATCCATCAGTAGAGTAAAAATCACCACTGTTATTCCTGTTGGAGAGCATTAGATGATAGGAATTTTAAATTTCCGTAATAAAATGATATTGGGGTTCCCCAATAGTGGCGTAATATTATAAAACTGATAGTTAAAGGCAAGAAACATTACTTTTATCCTTTATAACAAAAGTTTATTTGGCAATATTTATGTTATTTCAGTGCTCACAGACGGCCCATTTTATTCTGATAGTTTCTCTTGTTCTGAAGGACATTATAATTATTTACTTATTTTTTATTGGACAAGATAGTATGAAATTTTTATTTAACTGGTATTATTACTTAAGTTTCAGTAATTAAGATAAGCTTTAGTTTGATAGTCAACTTGATCTCTGGTAAGTTTATCAATTTTTATACCAAATGAAGATAGAGCCAAATGTGCAACTTGGTCATCTATTTTTTTGGGTACATGATAAAATTCTCTTGCTAACTTTTTATAGTTTTTTAAAATAAATAATATAGATAATAGCTGATTTGAAAAAGATAGATCCATTACTTCTGGTGAATTTCCCTCTCCCCCTACTAAATTTATAACTCTTCCTTTTGCGATTAGGTTAATTTTTTTTCCTTTAACATTGAATGATTCTACGTTTGGTCTCAACTGATTCGGGTGGTTATCTTGACTATATAAGTAGGCAACATCTATTTCTACATCAAAATGTCCAGCGTTAGCCAGAAACGCTCCATTTTTTATGATATCAAAATCGTATCTGGATATCACATCTTTTTGGCCCGTACAGGTAATGAAACAATCACCTTTTGGTAAGATAGCCTTAAGTCTTTGTACATTGAAGCCATCCATATGGGCTTCTAATGCTTTTATTGGATCTACTTCGGTAATCGTTACCATAGCTCCTAAACCTCTAAGGCATGATGATACTCCTCTACCTACCCATCCATAGCCACATACCACAAACCTTTTGCCGGCGATCAATATGCCCAAAGTTCTTAACACCCCGTAAACCGTACTTTGGCCTGTTCCATATCTATTATCAAAAAAGTATTTTGATTTGGCGTTATTAACACCTATTATAGGATAATCCAAACCAGTTGTGGATTGAAGTGATAATATTCTAAAAATCCCCGAGGTAGTTTCTTCTGTACCACCATATACTCCTTTTATTTTTCTTTGATGAATTATACTATGTAGTTCTGCCCCATCATCAATAACTACATGTGGATTTGTATTTGAGACTTTAATAATATTTTCAAAAAACTCTTTTCTATTGGGATCTTTTTTTGCAAATACATTTATCTCATTGTGTCGTAAAAATTCAATTATTTCAGCTTGAATAGATAGAGGATTTGCTGAACAAATGGAAATTTGTGCTCCAAGGGCTTTTGCAGCCATTATTAGCACAGAGGTTTCTTTTGTTATATGTAAACAAAACCCTAAATTAAAGTTGGATAAAGGTTTTGACCTTTGATATTTTTTTGATATTTTAATAATAACTTTCATTAGACTTGTAGCCCATTCATATTCTGATTTTCCTCTTTCAACCATATCTCGAGAAGTAGTACTTTTTACCTCAAGAGGTTTTTTAGGTGATGAAGATTGAATTTTCATTTAGTATTATTATTAAAGTAGATAGATATTTAATGTGAAATATTATCAAGTAGACCTTATGAAAGTTACGCCCAGAATAGAATATTTTGGATCACTTTATTTAAGGATAAAGTCATCTTATTCTCTCATTTTTACACACAAGTTTGATGTATTTAATATTTTCTTCATGAATATACCTCAATATAACAGAACCAATACTTTGCTTTAGACAACATTTCATTTAATTAACATAAAGAGTGGTAAGAAAATTATAACCGATACTCAATTAAGATTGTAAGTTCATGGCTTGGATAAAAATTGCTCAGACAAGTGACATTCCTAACAATAAAGGTAAGGAAGTAAAGGTAGATGGAAATCGAGTAGCAATCTTTCATGCAAATGGAAAATACTACGCTCTAGAAGCATTGTGTCGACACCAAGATGGGTCACTTGCACCAGGGAAAATTGATGGTGAAGTAGTAGAATGTCCCCTTCATTTTTGGCACTATAACATTAGAACAGGAGAATTACTTGACTATCTTAAAGATGTAAAATTGGAAACTTATAAACTAGACATACGTGGAAACGATATTTTTATCGATATTTAGTGAGTTGCCTTTTCTTCTTTTCTTCTATATTTGTAGTTTGATTAAATAAAAGATTGATTTTGAAAATCTATAATACTCTTTCCACAAAGGTTGATGAATTACAAGTTAATAATAATAATATTAAAATTTATTTATGTGGAGTAACAGTTTACGACGAATCTCACATTGGACACGCAAGAACTATTATTATATTTGACGTCTTACATAGATATCTTTTATCAAGGCACCATACAGTAACATTCATTCAGAATTTTACCGATATTGATGACAAAATAATAAAAAAAGCTAATTCTCTCAATAAAGACTACAAAGAAATATCTGAAAAATTTATTAAGCAATATTTGGAAGATGCATCTAAATTAAATGTATTAGAAGGAGTTCATTATCCAAAGGCTACTGATCATATCTCCAATATGATAGAATTAATAGAATATTTGCTTGAAAAAAATTATGCTTATATTACTTTAAATGGAATTTATTTTGAAGTAAAAAAATTTTCTCAGTATGGAAAATTATCTAAGAAAACTTCTGAAAGTATTAATTCTGGGGCGAGAGTAGAGATTGATCCTACTAAAAAAGATCCTCTTGATTTTGCCTTGTGGAAATTTTCATCTGACTCGCCTATATGGAAAAGTCCTTGGGGAGCAGGTCGTCCAGGATGGCACATAGAATGTTCTGCAATGGCATTAAGACATCTTGGTGATACAATCGATATTCATGGTGGTGGAAACGATCTTATTTTTCCTCACCATGAAAACGAAATAGCACAGTCTGAATCAAAGACAGGGAAAGAATTTGCGAAGATTTGGATGCATTGCGGTATGGTAAATATTAATTCTGAAAAGATGTCAAAATCCCTAGGCAATATAATTTCTATACGAAATGCTATTGACAAATGGGGAGCAAATGCCATAAGAATTTTGTGTCTATCTACACAATATTCGAAACCTTTAGAATATACCGTTTCCAATCTTATCGAATCTCAGTCTAAATGGAGAATGATTGAGCATTGTTTTTATGAATTACAGTTTCCTATTGTAGATGAAGAAGAAACTTTTGATGCCTTAAAATTATCAGAGAATGCTCTAAATTCTGTAAGAATTTATATAGAAAATGATTTTAATACTCCTTCAGCACTTAGTGAATTTTTGAAATTTGTTTCTGAATTGAATAATTATGCGACTATGGAAAAGATAACAAAAAAAATTTCAAAAATTGTATTTCCAATCTTTAATGAAATTTTGTATATTTTCGGACTTAGAGTGTTAGAATTGTCGGGCAAAGATGTAGAAGAAATAAATGACAAAATACTTCAGAGGAATAAATTTAGAAAAAATAAAGAATTTGAAAAGGCCGACACTATTCGCATCATATTAAAAGAAAAGTATGGAATAGCATTAATCGATCATAAAAATTACAGAACAATTTGGAAAAAAATTGAGAAATAATATCCTAGAAAAAGCCAAAAAATAAGAACTCAATTAAAAATCAAAATATAATTAATATTTATATATTACTTTAAGGTATTTTTAATGCTTAAGTAATTCTTTATGTATTTTAATGATTACATATTAATTTGATATATTTAGCTCTATCTTACATCAAATATCTAAAGATCCAACTTGTTTAATAACCCAAAGATTCTAAAGACAAATTTTGTTGATGGCAACTCAATAATTCTTTTATTTTTTTGAATTTGATTTGATTATTTGAAACAAAGGAAATGAACAATTATGCAAGATTGAATACAATTTTCTTAAAAGATGAATTAAGTCTCTATATCTTTTTGGCAAAATTTAAAGGAATTATGACATTTAATAATGTAAATTTAACTAGTTGTTAATCGGACATAGCAGGGAGGATGATGGGAAGTTATATCTACATCAACATGTGATTATACTTGATCCTGGAAAACTTCTAGTTTGAATTATTTTCTTCGACTTAAAGCGTGGATAAAATAGAAAATATTTTATAGAGATGTCATCATTTTCGCTAAGGACAAAGCATTTTCTAAATCTTAGATGATGACGGTTAGATTGTATTAAATTCTATTATAGCAATAGCATTTTTACAATATTCGGTTCTATATTACGAATAATGTTCCAGTTGGTGGAGTAATATTGGTCAAAAATGAAAAATAGAATAGGAATAACAGAGGCAATAACTGAACCATTTTTTAATAACATCTAAAAGACATACTCCTTTTGGAATAATAATCGTCAGCTCCGACATCAATTTCTTCAATAAAATCTTTTAAAGTGTAATGGTATTCTGATGAATATAACCAATGCTTTTGTTCAAGATTATTATACAATATATAAATATTTAATCTGCAGCGCCGCCACTACACGCACAATATCCGAATTCATCAATTCGAGTATTACAAAGGTTGCAGTATCCAAACCTATTATAATCCACATCGACAGCATACTTTCCAAAAATTTTCAAATGATCATCATCCTCATCTGAATCATCATCTAATGAAATAAAATTTCGAACAATATCGAACATATTTCTTACTATTACATGGTGAGCAGAGGTTAAAAACATTATGATAATTTTAGAGAATTCAGTAAATATACGTGCTCTTTCATTCAAAATAATAAGCTTGAAAGTTATTTAATTAAGAAATGATCCCTTGTTACATATTAAAATTATGATTCGATTATATAAAATAACAAGAAAATTTTGCTATGTAACTAAAAATAAAAAAAAGTGATGATGTTACCAATTACTACATCTTATTAGTATTGTGGCTTTCCTTGTGGGTATTTTGGTTTATCATATGGGTCAGATTGGTATTGTGGCTTTCCTTGTGGGTATTTTGGTTTATCATATGGGTCAGATTGGTATTGTGGC
>DASQLB010000050.1:0-19427 GCA_035630235.1 Nitrososphaeraceae archaeon
CTTCAATTCTTAAATAAATTATTATCAATAGTAGAGTATGTCCGAGAAAAAAGCAGATCTTGTAAACTCTTCTGAAGTTAAGGTAATGACAGAAAAAGGAAGGGATTTCATTGATATTGATGTTAATCGGCTTCAGGAACAAAATTTTTATCGAGTGGAGTATGAAGGAGACGTTTATGCTGTAGAGAAATTACCAGATGGAAAAATAGTCTTTTATGAGGTGGTAGAGTAGAAATGACTAATAATTCTGAAGCAAAACCAGTAGATGATCTTCATAACAGATCTTTGAAAAAGATAGGAGAACTAGATCCTAAAACATTTGAATCAAACAAGGAAAAGGAAATAGAAATAAAAAGTGAGAAAAAACAAAAAGTGGAAAAATGGCATGTATATCTTGATTCCAATACAGGTCATTTGAGAAAATGGAAGGATACTAATTAGATCTCGTATAGTAAACTATATTTCTAAATTTCTATTTTTTAGTTTTTATTATAAAATTATATTCATAACAATAAAGCAAATGAAAGAGTAACAGATTGTATATAATTATTTTTTATTATCTTAAAATAAGTAAATTAGAGGCAAAAATGCCTCGCAACCCGACGGGCCAGTACTTTTCTCAGGTTCACTAAGATAGTGTGAAGTTAAAATGAAAATGAATATGCCTGCTAGTGTATTAGATTTAGCAGTACGCGAATGAGATTTTTTAGTATAGTTAGAGAATGACAAAAAAATTTCTTTATCAAGAAAAGTTAAATGGTTATATAATTTTTAGCTTTAATTCTTACAATTAATTTCCTGTTACTCATAGCATATATTTGTGTGGGTCGATTATTTTGAAAATGCTTTTGGCCTTTTGGATATCTAGATTAGCCTCACAATATTCTTTTTTTAGTGTATAGTGAATTCTTCTCTATATACCTAACAAAAAGTTTACATGATTAGATGAATTTACTTTTAATGCATAGTCAAAAGATTTAAATTTTTAATATTACAATCAAAAACTAAACTGAATACTCTATATCAATTAAAGTCATACGCTCTGTTCTCAATCGTATCTATCCTCATTTTTACTCTGTTATCTATCATCAGTATACTTTTTATCGTACAACCAATATCAGCTCAGACAAATTTAAGCTCGTCTTCTTCTTTATCTGCTAACCAAACCCAAGACATTTTAGATCCTCTACCTTCTTGGAATGATGTCACAGTAAAACACAATATAATTGAATTCGTACAAAATGTGACAGATTCTGAAAATACTGATTATTATATCTCTCCTGAAGACAGAATTGCAGTTTTTGATAATGATGGAACTTTGTGGTCAGAAAAACCAATACCATTTCAAGGTTATTTTTCTATCGATAGAGTTCCTACTGTAGTTGCTAAAAATCCAGAACTAAAGAACATATCACCTTTCAAAGAAATTCTGGCAAATAACTTGACCGCCTTAAAAGATATGACAGAAAAAGAGGCAATGGATCTGATTGTTACAACGCATTCAAATATATCAGAAATTGAGTTTAATAATCTTGTCAAGAAATGGGCTCAAAATGCCACTCATCCGGAAACAAAAAGACTCTTTGTAGATATGGTATATCAACCAATGCTGGAACTTCTGCATTTTCTAAATACAAACCAATTTAAAGAATTTATTGTTTCTGGTGGAGGAGTAGACTTTATGCGAGAAGCGCTTTCCTCAGTATATGAAATTCCCAAAGATCAAATAATAGGCAGTAGTTTGAAATACAAGTTTGTTGATGAAATCAACAATACAAATAACGATATTAACAACAACAAATCATTTATTTTCAGAGAACCAGTTCTTGATTCCTTTGATAACACATATGAAAAACCAGCTAACATTGCACTGCACATAGGCAAAGTACCTGTAATAATAGCAGGAAATTCGGATGGAGATCTACAAATGCTTGAATATGCTGATGACAATAATCCCACGGGAAAATCTTTGAAAATATTGATTCATCACGATGATCCTATACGAGAGTTCTCATATGACAAAGGTGCAGAAAAAGTATTGGAAGAATCTAAGAAACGCAACTGGAATATAGTAAATATGAAGGACGATTTTATAACTATATTTCCTTCTGTTGGAAACGAAACTTCTGATATAAGTAAATAAAATAAACTAGACTCCAATATTTTATTACATATCAAACCCTTCATTTCTATACTTAAAATATCGATTGACTATTTCCTTTCATCAAATTACACTCAAATGGTAATGTAAATAGTGTTTCAATATAACTACATTACATGCTTCATCATTCGTATCCCTCTTTGATTGACAATTGTAAATAGATTAAATACTCCACTCATTTATGAATATAATTATAGAATTGATTGTAAAAAATATGGTAAAGATTTAAAATTTTTTATAAAATATGGAACCCTTCTTGTTAACGGGACCAAGCAGATATGAACATATTTTATCAAAATTTTTTGATGCTGAAAATATCTAGATAGGGAAACAGGTAATATTACAAGATCTATACACTTAATCAATCACTTTAAAACCTTTGGAGCATTATTTTTATCTAATCTCAATATTTCATTTCTTCTGAAGTGAATCCCAATTTAAGAAGCACATACATAAAAGAAGTAGCGTATCAATGGTCATCCATAAAAAATCTTCATCTTCTAATTTTCCTCGTTATTTAATCATTTCATTTTGAGTAAATATTTATTAACTAGATCGGTTTTACAAAATATTGTGATCAAAGTTATTGCATTTCTTGTTTCAATATTAATCACATTTGCTATTTCCTATTCATTATCTTTTATTTCGAGTCCAGTATTTGGCCAAGAAGAATCAAATAAGGATAATAAAACATTGAATATGGAAAAAGTTTCACAAAATCTTGCTAAGGGACTTACATTTAAAACAATTTCATATGATGATCCGTCTCAAATAAATTATAGTCAATTTAAAGATATGCAAGTTTTTATTGATAATACTTATCCGTTAATCAATTCTAAATTAGAAAAGAGTGTTATCAACAATTATACATTGTTATACAAATGGCCTGGTACTAATGCTTCTTCAAAGGCAATTGTCTTAATGGGTCATCAAGATGTAGTTCCAGCAGAACAACCTAATAGATGGACACATCCTCCATATGCAGGAGTAATAGATAACGGTACAATTTATGGCAGAGGTGCACTTGATAATAAAAATGGAGTATTTAGTATTCTTGAAGCAGTTGAACACCTATTGAAAGAGGGATTTCAACCTAGCCACACAATATATCTTTTATTTGGTCATGATGAAGAAATAGGAGGACTAGAAGGAGTAAAGTTAGCAATAGATTATCTAAAGAATAATAATGTAGATATTAAATTAGTTCTAGATGAAGGCGGACTAGTTGTTGATAATGTTTTTCCTAGTATTGAGCAACCAATAGCAGCGGTAGGCATTGGAGAGAAAGGTTATGTTGATTTTCAACTCACGGCATCTAAACAACCAGGACATTCATCAATGCCTCTTAGAGATAATGCTATTCAAGTACTTGCTAATGCAATTAAAGCAATACAGGATAATCCAATGCCACCAGTATTTGATAACACTATTTTGAATACACTCAAGCAATTTGCTCCTTATATTGGCAACCAAACAATAAGAGAAATATTTGAAAATCCATTGAAAAATATAACACTATCAGAAGAAATACTTTCAAAAGAGCCTTTCTTTAATGCACAAATTAGAACTGTGATAAGTCCTACCATTATAAATGGTGGAGTAAAATCTAATATTATCCCCTCTGATGCAAGTGCGATTTTTAATGCTAGAATTCAGCCAGGAGACAACATTGAATCTGTTTTAGATCATGTAAGAAATGTGGTAAATGATTCGAGAATAGAGATAAAGACGGGGGAAGATTTTATAGCATTCAATCCTCCTCCATTACCAGAAACAAAACATCCATCATTTGATCTTTTGAAAAAAAATGTACAAGATATCTTTGGAAGAGATTTGCCTGTAATTCCATTCTTAGCATTTGTTGCTACAGATTCTAGACATTTCCAGTATATTGGATATGGAGAAGCTGTATATCGCTTTAATGGTGTAGATGTTGATCAATCCGAATTCCAAGGAATACACGGTTATGATGAACGCCTTTCTATAGATAGTTATGAAAAACAAATCAAATTTCTAATGGCATTTATCAAAGAATCAAATAATTTCTTTAAATAAATTTTTATTTTTATAATTATCTAGTACAATAATTTTTTTCTTAAAAAATGCCTGTAATATAATTATCATATTATGGATACAATATCTATTATAATTTATTATTTCAACTAGATTATATTGCATTAAATTATCTATAAAAATAGACTCATTTTATTGAATTAATGGAAGTAACTGGTCCACTTTATCGAAGGGTTCAAATCTCATAGAATTCTTTTGATAAATAAATTTAAAAATTTTTTTGGTTGTTTTCTTTCTATTTCTTGAATTCTTTCTGTTAGAAATATAATAGTTGATCTTATAGATTAGATAATGCATTTCTTTGATTTTAACGTTCTTTTTAAGTTCCTATATCAAATCTTCTATTTCTTATAGTTTTCCTTATTGCTAAATACTAAGAAAGAAACAAGAAATTTTTTGCTTGTATCAACTATCTTGACCTTGCTAAATTTTCAATATAATCCTTATATGCTTTATGTGCATCATTATAGCCGAGCTCAAGTAACTGCTTTATTGTTCCAACAGAGAAATCATAGGATTTATTAGATATAGTATGTTCATCATTCTTTCGATTTATATTTACTATTTCATCTATTTGAAATCGTCCTTCAATTATGTCCAGAAATGTTCGAGCTTTTAGGAATTCGCCATGGTATCTTGTCTTTTGGTTCAAGAGATTATTTATTATAACATCTTTTATTCCATGATCCATTGAAACTTTTAATAGCGCCTTTACTATGTCAATATAATCAGATACTACTAAAAGCATATTTTCTTCCTGATGAGTCCTATCTGAATAGATAATGTCATTATTTCGGTTGATTACACCATCTCTATCCATAGGAATTTCTTCCTGTTTTTTAGGATGCAAATTTACTATACAGACTCCTAATCTTGGGATAGAATGTTTCAATCCCCTAACTCTGTACCAGTATTGTCTATGTAGTAAAACTAACTGCAATAACGGAGTATTGCTCAAAAGACCTCCATCCCAAAAATGTCGTGACTCTTTTTTATATTCATAATAGCTAGTCTCCTTACTACTATCAGTTCTATTTTCAAAGTCAAGTGATCTATTACTATGTTGAGAGATGCAACTATCTACCTCTATTTTAGAAAAATCAAAGTTTACTGGATATGACCCACTTGCTATAACATGATCTGAAGTAATTCCCTTATCATAATGCACGATATGCTCAAATCCGATTTCCTTGTCTTTTGTTCTTATGAATTTTCCATACTCTGTTTTACGTGAACCATCTTCCTTGGGATAGCTATCAAATGTAACTGGCATGCCATCAACAACGTCAACTGCAACCAGTATAAGTCTGGGTTGATTTTCTTCTTGAGTAGTAGCGATTGGAAACTTTGCAAATCTTTCCAGACTTTTTCTTAGAGGTTCATTACTAAAACGGTACCATGTATTTTGTGAATCATAAAACTTGTTGTCATACCTAGGTTGAGGAGGATCAAAAACATTTGGTACTCCATACAATGCAAACTCTTTAGCAGAATAGTATCTTCTTGCAGCTTCACCAGATGCAGCTTCTCCATTAATTGAATGCCAATAATCCCACCATTGTTTAAAAAATGGATTGCTTTCTACTATTGATTCTTTAGAAAGGTATTTCCAGAATTCTACAAGTCTTTCTGCGGATCCTTCATAAGTCTGGTTCTCTACTACATAACTTACCAGAATAGCTGCATTGATAGCACCTATAGAGGTACCTGCAACAATATCAAATATGGGTTTTCCTTTACTTCCATTTTTTGTATCGATCTCAGATATGGATTCGTATAAGGCGCTATATGCTCCAGCCCCATAGGCCCCAAGAGATCCTCCTCCTTGAAGTACTAATGCCCTCTCCTTCTCTGGAATATCCGTTTTCTTATTCATGCTAAGGATACCAATTGACTAGAAGCAGAATAAGATAAAAAAACATTATGATTCTTTGCTTTATTATACTACAATTTTTTTTATTGACTTATTTAGTAAATTACATAAATATTCATAACCTTTTTTATTACATTATATTAAAAAATTTATTTTGATACTAGTTAGATATAGAACTTTTTCAATATCTATTTATAGTGAAACTTATTCTGAATGAAAATTGCATCTGAAAACACTATTTTCAAATGCATTAGAATTTTGCAGATAATAATTGGAATCATTGCCATAGCTTTATCAATAGGAGTATTAATAATTCCTGGATTTAGTATAGAATTTCTTGTATTTCTACTCTCACTTACATTACTAGTGGTAGGAATTGAACGAGTTTCTATTGCTTTTTTGCCCTATTTTAGAAAATCATCCACTTGAATTAAAAATATTATATTAGGTGGTTAGGCAATAGCATTAGCATTAATAGTTATAGCTTTTCCTATATTTACAATAGGTTTTTTAGTTAATTTACTTGCTTGGTCTTTTATTAATAGGAGTTGCAAGAATAGTTCATGGAATTATAGATAAACAAACCTCAAAATTGTAAAGAATATTTCTTGTTGCAATAGGAATATTGTCTATAGGTATATCATTTATGATCTTTGGAAATCACTTACTAGAAATATATATTCTGACCTTTATAGTGGCAGTTAACCTTATAATAATTGGAATAGAAAGTATTGTACATGGAGTCTTGGTTAAGAGGAATCTAGCTAGGTCTGTATCATCTGCTATTACCAGTTTAAATGATCAATGAACAATAGAAAAAAATAATCTCTCCCACTTTTCTTACATTAAAATTTTGAATTAGGATATGAATGAAGAAATTATTCTTTTTTAAGAAAACATAATAAAACAATTTCATTAGGAAATATATTTTAGAATAACTATTGAAAAGAGTTGCCATCATCAAAAAATTTTTAAATACAATTAGCCCTCTCTTGTAATGTACATATTAAGTTTTATCATATATTATAAAATGTAATCTGTATATTAAACATATATATTTATATCAAAAAACCGTCTAAATGATTAAGATGTCTTTAGAAGAAACTAAACAACTTGCTTGGAAGTTTGTTGATGAAATATTTAACAATGGAAATATCAATGAAGCAGATAAATTTGTTACACCTGATTTCATATATCATGCTCGTGGAGAAGATATAGAAGGATTGGAAAAGTTCAAAGAGTGGTTTTCATCAGATACTGGTATATTTTCTGATATCAGGATTACATTAGTAGATAGTTTAGCCGAATATGGCAAAGTTGCTACTGCTTGGATTGTAGAAGGAACTCATGAAAAGGAATATAGTGGGATTCCAGCTACCCATAAGAAATTCGAAACAGTGGGAATAAGTATCTTTCATTTTGAAGATAATAAAATAAAAGAATTATGGACTGTAACTGATGCACTTACCCCAGCATTAGATCTTGGTATAGTTAAACCAGTTTCTTATGAAAACAAATAAAACACATAGAATTTAACATATATTTGAGAACTTTCTCATTATCTTATGGCTCTTTACATATCAATTTACACTATTTTTTTCGTTCTCCTTCATGTATTATTGCAATTGTAAATTTGAAAAAAAACTTTTATTGACAGATCTAAGGTTAGAATGTATCTTATACTTGTTGTAGTTTAGATTTAATTCATTATTGCTGGTTATGTTTCTGGAGTATTGAGAGTCACATTAATAAAAGTTTAAAATTCTCACACTATTATACATGTGAATTTTTATACATAAAATTGAAACAAAACCAAATAGCAAGATTAATAGAGGTAAGTGCTTATGTTTTTAATAATACTTAAATATAAAGAGCCGTTAATTTTTTTGTAGGTTTAATTAGATTTTATGGAGGAACAAAATATATATCATGTCTGATTCTCAAGTTGTAATAGCACCTAAATGGCTACGTATTCTTCAAATAACTATTGGAGCAGCTGCTATTATCCTTTCAATTTTCATAATAATTTCACCAAAACTTGGCGGTATAACTGCAATTTCTATGGTAGCTATAACATTACTAATCGTTGGAATTGAGAGAATAGCTAGTGGAGTAAGCTCAAAATATAGCAAACGGTCGCGTCTTATCAACATTGGATTGGGCGTTGTTATTGTAGCCTTTGGTATATTTACTATTGCAAATCCCTCTGGAAGCATTAGATTTATGGTATTGTTAGTTGGTATTGCCCTCTTGATCAATGGAATAGTGAGAATTACAGATGCTTTAATTAAGAAGAGAAATGAAGACAGACAACTTAATAAAATATTTCGTTTAGTAGTAGGAATAATATCTATTGCTATTGCCATAATAACTTTAGTATCACCGGGGTTTGGTGTAATTTTTGTTGCCTTAGTAGTAGGTATAGCTTTACTTATAAATGGAATAGAAATCATTGTAGCAGGCATCACAGGTCAATCTAAACGAATATTAGGTAAATGATATGAGTAACAATGAAAAAAAAATAGATTTTAAGAATGAAACATACATTCACAATGCACGCCTCTTGTTGAAGCAAGGCAAATGGTTCAAAGACGATAAATCTCGATTTGTCCTTTTTAGAGGTGTAAATTTTGCGTCACGGAGTAAACTTCCTCCTTATCTCCCTATTGTATCTTTAGACAAAAATAATATCTCTGAAAATGAATTAGATGAAGAAATAAAAAAAATGGCGGTTCACCTGGATCGTCTAAAACATCTAGGATTAAACATTGTTAGATTATTGATTATATGGAAAGGATTAGAACCGTCACCCAATCCTGATGTTGATAAAAACTTACTTCCTGAAGGAGAAAAATACTTGAATTTGATGAGGAAAGTTATTGATACGTTATATGATCGGCATTTATTTGTAATATTAGACTTTCATCAAGATATAGCTCATGAAATTTTTGGAGGAGATGGATTCCCTGATTGGGCTTTAGCGATAGATGAAAAACACCAACTACCACAACAATCCAAGACTAATAACAAGATTTGGGCAGCATCATACAATCTTAATAAAACAGTAAAAAATACATTGAAATCATTTTGGTTAAACGATTTGACAAATATACACACAGGATTGAAACATTTCCCTGTTAGATCTCATCTTGAAAAGACTATAGGATTGACTGCAAAATTCTTTAGAGATTCAGGATCATCTTCTGCATCATCTAACGAAAATGGTCATCCTGCAATAATAGGTATCGAACCATTTAATGAACCACATCCAGTAGGTATAGATAAAATTCATTTTGAAGCCGATCTTTTAAAACAATTTTATTTTAATGTACTATCAGAGATAAGAAAGTATGACAGTAAACTTTTCTTGTTTATAGAACCGAGAGTAGATTGGTCTGTGTTTTCCGCTGAGGAGAAAAATAAGCCTTCCTTGAGGTCATCATTATCGTTACATGGATTCGATTTATCTCGTTTTGATTTAAGACAATTCCTAAAGATCGGCGACATAAATCTAATACGTACACCAGTCGATGGCGATATTGATAAGCGAGGATTAATGGATACTCCAAGGGAAATAAACAGTTATCTCCCATTAGAGTCAGATTTTCCTGAAAGTTTTAGAAGTAGAGGAATATTTGCATTTCATTACTATGATGTCCGTGCATTGGGATCTTCAATGCTTAAAATTCCCAAAAGTATTTCCCAATACAAATATGATTGGCCTAAGGTATACCGACAATTATTGGAAGGTGCAAAGAAACGTGGATTAATTCCATTCATTACTGAATTTGGAGGAAGCTATGATTCAGAACAAATACGTGAGTATATGAATCTTCTATTTGTACAGATAGAATCCCATCTTCTAAATTCAACATATTGGAATTATGATCTTTATCATACTGATGAAGGAAAGGATAATTGGAATTTAGAGAACTTTTCGTTACTAGGGTCAAATAGACTTCCACGTAATATTGATGTAGTAGCACGACCATATCCAATGTTAAGCTCAGCAGAACCATCATTATTATCATTTGATATAGATTCAAAATATGCAATTATTATCCTAGATGGTGTAGTCGTTGAATCGCCTACAATTATATATATTCCATTTCATTTACATTATTCACCAATCTTTTATGTATGGGCAACCAGTAACGAGATAAAATGGGATAAGGAAAATCAATTACTTGTTTGGTATCCCTCAAGAAACAGGACAAAAAATCAAATAATCATTGGTATTCATCCAGAGTTACATATGAAGTCCATTCCAGATGAATCAAGACGACTTTTAGAGGATACACGATACATAAATAAATTCCAATAGATTAGCCAAAATAACGACTAAAAGATATATCTTTCTTGACACTCAAAAATAAGATCTAGCTATCAGCATATTTTACTACTTTTAGGTTCGTTAATATCTCATTATTTTGATTACTTTGGAAATTATTTTGGCACATCTTTAGAAAAGATATTGACTAGTTAGAAATCATAGTATTAGATCTTTTCTAACAAATAGGATTAAATAGTTCATATTGATATTTTACTTATGCGTTTTTTAGGTGGAATGATAGTAGGATCCTTAGCAGCAAGACAAGCAGCAAGGAGACAATTTGAGGCAATGCAAGATGCACATGCTCAGCAGGAACAAATAAAGCACGCACAGGCCCAGGCTGTAGAGGCAAAACAAATAGCACAAGCTGCACAGGCAAAACAAACATCTGGTCATTCTAAAGGGAATCTGATTCAAGAACTTGAGAGATTGGCTAATCTAAAGCAACAGGGTATATTAACGGAAGAAGAATTTCAGAAGTTCAAAACAAAATTACTTTCAGACACTTAATGATATAACTACTTTTATTTAGATATATTAATTATATTATTATACATAGATATAAAAACTGTATCTAAATTGTTTTTGGTCTCTAAACCTATTCATTTTTAGCCTAAATATTTACTGTATGATTATCTTTTAGATGTCACATTCTGAAAGTAGATTTACCCTAGAGACAGCCATAACAATAAGTATTAGGAGCATCAATGATTTCATTGTTTAATAAAATTTTACATCTGATAAATTTCGATATAGAAATTCCGCCATATTAGTTAAAGATAAATTTATAGCTATATGGGTATCCCATTTCTAATCTAATATTGTTTTTAGATTTGAGAAAAACAGAACAGATACTCTCGTAGTTATGTATTCTTTGTATTTGTATTTTCTTGGATTGAGTTTACTTAATACATCCAAGGCATTAGTAATCTTTAGAGACAAGAATCAAAGAAGCTATGTGTCTGTTTTCAATTGGATTCAAAGATTTAGTGCTTCTCCAACTATACAAAATGAAAGAGTTTCTGCATTCGTCATATAGTTAACTGTTATTCAGATTAGTAGTCAACACTTATGGTTATGGATTTGTCTTGAAACAGTATATAGTTCTGTCCTTGGAATCTATCTCAAAAAAGGAGAAACATGCTTTTGATAAAAAATTTATTCATTTACTAATCAAGATATGAGAAACATATAGTTTACACAGATGGTGGAACATGGTAGGATGAAGGTTGCAATATACCATGTTAGAAACACTATTTACATTCCCCATTAGAAAAAAGTTTGATGTAAAGCATCGACCAATACTTCAAAGATAGAATAGAATGTTTTGATAATTACTATCTATATGTTAAAAATGAATAATGTAGTCTATCTCATATATATAACTGGATACAATTCTTTGTTTCTATTTACAATGGTACATATTACAAAAAGAATGATTTCATTATTAAAAAGAGGTGAATGTTATCTTAAATTAAAAGCCACAGATACTATTCTTCTTATCAAGAGTAAACGTTTTTTAAATATAATGTTTTCTGTATGATAATGTGTAGCGTTATACGTTGGTCAGATAATGGAGTTGCACACGTTATTGCTCGAAACATGGATTGGCTTGAAGACACAAAAAGTAATCTTTGGATCCTTCCTCAAGGAATCAGTAGAGATGGTTTAGCAGGCAAGAATTCACTAAAATGGATATCCAAATTTGGAAGCGTTGTTGTTGCAGCTTACGATGTTTCTTCTACAGATGGGATAAATGAAAAGGGATTGGCAGGTCATGCTTTATGGCTAGCAGATTCAGATTATGGAAAACGAGATGAGAATATTCCTGGACTTTCAATAAGTCTTTGGATACAATTCTTTTTAGATAATTTCGCTACAGTTGACGATGCTGTCAAATATGTAGAAAAAAATGAATTTCAATTACTTCCAGTTATTGCTGGTACAACTGGAAAGAAAAGCCAAATTCATGTCATGATTGAGGACAGGACTGGTGATGCTGCAATATTTCAGTATATCAAAGGAAAACCCAAAATTTATCATAGTAATAGATATATGATTATGACCAATGACCCACCTTTCGATCAGCAACTAGAAAATCTTAAACAGTTTAAAGGTTTTGGTGGAAAAAAATTACTACCTGGAACTACTGACTCGGCCGATCGATTCGTTAGAGCAGCATACTATCAAAAGAACTTACCTAAACCTTCTAACATACGCGAGACAATTGCAGGAGTTATTAGTGTTGCTCGAAATGTCTCTCAACCATTTGGTATAGCTGATCCACATAGGCCAAACATATCATCAACACGCTGGCGGACAGTATCGGATCTTACGAATATGGTTTACTATTTTGAATCTACCTCTAGTCCTAATATTATCTGGGTAAAATTGAATAAACTTGATTTTATTGAAGGAAGTCATGTTAAGAAACTAGATTTAGTTGATAATCCAGATCGTATTGGTGATATAACCAATCAATTTGAAAATGCAACCGCATTTGAATCATTGTCCCCAATAAAAAGTAGGAATAGTTACTTAAATTATGGTTAAAAAATGTACACCATTTTCACAAGTCTAATTAACAGTCATATCAATATCTATTATTTATTAAATTTTCATCAACGATTCATATTAAAATAATTAATTCTAATCCTATATCAAATATAGAAAATCTACAAAATTTATAAAATTTGTAAAATAAATTCTATACGAAAGGTCAAAAGTAACTGGAATATAGTAAATATGAAGGACGATTTTGTAACTATATTTCCTCCTATTGGAAATAAAATTTCTGGTGTAAGCAAATAAAACAAAATAAATTCTCAAATATTTTATAGGTTTTAAGATTATTCCTAAAAGAAAGAAGGCAATAGAAGTATCCCAATTAGTTTCTTCCCTTCACGATTACTTTTATAGGATATTTTGGTTTAGTGAATCCAGCCAAATTTTTTGGTTCAAAACTCATACCTTCCTCCTCTTTTGGCAGAGTCTTCCATCTTTAAAAATAGTTGCCAGAGCAAGAATTCCTTCTTGAACTGCAAATGTTTCACCAATACAGGATCTAATTCCTCCACCGAATGAAAAATATGCAAATCTTGGTAACTTAAATAAGAATTCTTTTGTCAATTTGAGAGCTTTCTGTATTGTCCTGGACTGGCTAGAGGATTGGCTGCAATGGTGGAATTTGGTACTCGCCTTTCAAAATTGCATCTTGTGGATTATACTCTCGTAGAGTTAAACTAAATTTCCCATTAGGAGATGGCAGCCAGTTGGATTCTTTTTCTGGTCCAGGACTTGCATGCTGTAAGTAGATGTCTAGTGAGCCATCAGAACTATACTTTAGACCTTCTGTATGCTGGCCAATCGAATACCGATTTATTGGGTTTTCGGCCAAGTAAGTTTTGTCATTGTAAAGTGTAATAGACCAAAACGCATTTACTGGTGGAGTCTGACCTTTGGCAAAATGAATCGAGTAATTGTTGGTCCCCGTTAGGTTTTGACCCTGACTATCGGTATATGCACTGGCGTAAACAGCCTCCTCGGGAGAGTTAGCACCAAGCCCAAATTTTGCAACTGCAGCGCGTAAAAGATAATCAGTTCCGTAATTCCCCACATCCAAATTAACAAACCATCCATTTACCTTCATGCCTAAGTTTTGTATTTTTGCATCAATGAGTTTTTCACCTTCTGCTATTCCATTCTCTAGCGCCGCTCTGATAGTATCATTTTTAGTATCAGAAGGTGTCAGGTCTGGTCCTATTCCTATAGAATCAAATTTGGCCAACACTTTAGAGTCAGCTACAGGTGGTTGATTGTCAGCCATGTCTTGGCTAATTTCATCAAATATCTTGATACCAGTTGCGGGTATTAACGCAGGTTGAGGTCCGATTGGGACCTGTTTTGAAGCATTTGTCTCTGAGGTTACTGGTTGTGGTAGTGATGTAATGGTTCGTCCGAAAGCTGAAAGCGGAGTCAGCGTAAGTTTGTCTTGAATTGCATTAACATTAGGTACATCAGATGGCCCACTTAAGAATATGCGACCGGCTATCACCGCAGTATTTGTTGGAGACTTTATTTTTTTCATGCCAGATGGTATGTCTCCTTTCCAGTTTGGTCCAGAAACAAGATATGTGCCGCCTGTAGTATCGTTCAGTCTACTTCCAATATAGAGAAAGTTATTAGTGTACGCATCTATAAACTGGAGCGTATAATATCTTCCAGGTATAGGAGGGACTTGAAGAACAACAGGTTCTTTCTCCAAGTCCAGATATCCAAAAGAATACAATGTATCGACATTAATATTAACAATGTCAGTAAAATTAGATGTGGGGTAACTTTGATAATTATTAATTGTGTTTAGAGGACCTCGTCCGGGTGCAGCTGGGACATTCGGACTTGTAGAGTAATCCACAAGTCTCACCTCTGAAATTAGCGGATACCCCCATATGTAAGCAAGTGTAGCGATATCTTGTGGATTATTTGAAGATTCAATCTCTGCCATCGTTTTGTTCAATTGCTCAATTTGAGATTGAGAATCATTGGTAGCAGTGTTAGAGCCCGTAGAACCTGTCTGTGTCTGAGCAAATACAGAACTCTCGATTGATATGAGTCCTGCAACTACAATCACAATAACTATTAAGCTAGAAAAATAACTGTTAAATTGGTTCATTCATTTTTCCTAAGAGAGATTAATCCTATTAATGTTTCCATAAACAATCCATATAGAAATATTTTTAAAACATTACAGAATCTACTATTTTCATTATCACAGTATCCACAGAATTTGTTTGCTTAAATCATACTACAATATTATAAAGACACTATTCATATAAAACACTAAGAGAATATCTTTAAGTTATTAATAAATGTACTATAATTTTATAGTCTGAGGAAGAAGTTTTACATATGGATAATAGAATACAAAATTGGAATAATCAGTTATGGATTTTACATATATGTAGAACATGGGTATTTGTATTCGTCCTGGAATTCCATGAATGTATAATAATAACCTATACTGGTAAAATTACACCACTTTGGTTTTTCGATAACAATAATATCATATTAGAAAAAGAGGTTAAAGAATTAAAAGAAAAGATGAATGAAAATTATGTTGATTTCGGATAGCAGATAATAGTATTTTTAATCATAGAAGGATAATTTTGAGATAGGCTCTTAGTTTGGTATTATTTATCTTTCAAGAGGAAACATATTTAGAAAAATCATCTTTCATGCTTATCATAGTCCAGTTCTGCATTTGTGCTTTCTTCAGGATATTTTCTGCTCCTTTAATTGGCTTCCAGCTCCCGCTCCAAACAATGATTTTAAACTTACACTACGGTTGTATTTGTCGATAGAACAGATTCTTAACGGAACTTGGTCACCACCCCCAGTAAACATTGCAGGATAAATCCATAAAAAATGGACAAATCAAAAATTACTCAGTATTTTTTTTATTTTTTTGTTTACAATATTATTTAACATATACACAGGATAAAGTTATTTTTTCAAATGTTAGTACATTAGAAAAAAACGATGTACTTATTTAATATAGAACATTTCAATGCTTATAACATGATAGCTCAAAAATATGTTTTTTTTACTACTATCCAAACTTTCCTTATCCATTAAAAAAGAAGTTAACAAACTACAACTACAAATAATTGATTATAATTTAAGAGTAGGACCCAAAGTATCGGCACCTTAATTCATGGACCCGTAGTTAGGTGGGGTACCTAGGATTTAACCATTCTATGAAACATGCATAATTAAGAGAACGAACGTCCTCCAAATAGTTTGGGAGTATTTTGACAGCTCTAAACCCAATATCCAATTCGAATGTCAAAACAAGATCTCTTAATTCCCTTTTCATCACCTTCTCAGCGTATTCATACACAGACAACTTGTTTGCGTGTTCAGTGTAATTGAATAACCTTCCTCCTCCTATCATTCTCCTCAGATTGAAATTAAATACTAATTCTTTCCACCTATCAATAATCATTCTTCCAATACCTTCATGTCTGTGTTTTGGATGGGTAGATATATCTGCTAGATATAATGTGTCTCCATTTAGGATATGGGTTGTAAATAAACCGTCAGCAGTAATCTCTTTCCATGTGTGTTCTGCGTACTCAGGATTGAGGGTGACTATAAAAGTACTGGCGGACCCGACTATAGTACCGTCTGGTTCAACGGCAACAAATTGACCTTGCGGAAAAATGTTAAGATGACTTTCAAGCTCTTCTGAACGCCATATATTTCCGTAAGGAGCAAGATATGGATAGGATTGCTTCTGCAAATCCACTATTTTAGAAATGTCTTGTTTATTCGTGTTTCTAACTATAACTCCTAAATCACGCGGGTGTAATAAATCTGACATATATACGTATATTCATAATTACTACCTTGAAGTGTATTTAAATTTGTATTATTTTTTTGTCTTAGGTGTATTAGATCATGTTTTTATCTTTATGTAGTGAGTTTTATGCTAGCGTGTGACAGTATCTTAGGTGTCACACGCCGAAAGTAAATTTACCACAGACGGAGGGTCGTTTGAGTTACAAATTTGTTACTAGTATCTATAATATTCAAGATGAATTGTCTGAAATAAATTTGTCAATTAGAACTTCAATATTTTCATGTAAATCATAATACTAAATCATATAGAGCAAAATCTATCATTTAACTGGATTCAGCTACTTGTATTAAGATCTTTGCTAGAATTTTGTTAACCTTGATCTTTGAGATATATTATAAATAAATAATCCGAAGAATCAAGCAAATATTGAATTTGTTAGTATTCAAGGAGATTAGTTACAATAACGAGAACAACAAATTGTTAAAACCAATTTTAGATATTTATTCGACTTATTTTCCGCCTCAAGAAACCATACCTTTGGAAAAAATTATTTCAACGATACAAAAAGATGATAATTATCATGTTGTTGCAGCATTACAAGATGAAACAGTAATAGGTTTTTCATTACTATATTTATTTCCATCATTGAAATTTGGATTATTAGGTTATATGGCAGTTTTAAAGGAATGGGAAGGAAAACGAATAGGAACTAAACTTTTCAACTTTACCTTCAAGATATTTAGTTCAAAAATTTCTGACGGGATTGCACTTTTGATGGAAATCCAAAAGGATAATGTACAAAATATTAAAGAAAATGAGATTAGAAAAAGAAGAATTAAATTTTATAAAAATTTGGGTTGCAAATTTCTTCATGGCATTAACTACTTGCTTCCATCGCAAATTGGTGGACAGCCAGAAGAGATGCACCTAATGATTAAACCTATAAAAAATATAAATTCGTTATCAAGATACAATGTTATTAAATTTGTCAATGCCATTTATTCAAAAATTGATGATTATAAAGCTGATAATTTGATTGATAAAGTATTTTATAACTCACAGGATCCTGTTTATATTCACGGTTAAATTTCTAATTATTTTAATGACCTTATTATATCTTAAATCTAAAATTGCTCACATTTATTAATAAATTGTAAATCCTTTTTTTAGGTCAAATTTGTTCACATCCCACTGATACAAATACAAAAATGTAGTTAGTACTAGTATTATCACTAATATTTATGGATAGATATTAATTTAGAATATCTAATACATAACAGAGATATTTTTTGAATAATGTGTCTTAGATATAGATTCTGCTCTTATGATATTTTTTACAATTATTAATAAATTCCTATCCCGATATTATACATTAACTGGTCCCACTTTATAGCAGGGTTCAAATCCCACTGGCCCCATTGAACAAATTGATTCATATATTACATTTGATATTAAACTTTCAAAAGTTACTATAACTTTATATCAAAAGTTAACATTCTCATCAATAGAACCAAGTAAATAGGAATTCAAATGAATAATGAGAATAATATAGATATTTTGGCTAGGTTAAAGGTACTCACCTTGTTAGAAGATATATTCATCTCTATGATAAGAATGAAGACTCTAAACTACTGCTTTAACTAAATTATCTAAATTATCTAAATTTAACTAAAGTTATTCATTATTATTTTTAACGACTAAATTGAGGTGATCTGATTACGATTGTCGAAAGTCTTATTTCTCATATTCCTTATAATGTTCAATTACAAAATCAAAATTTGCTTTTTTTGTTCCATTCTCCTCGGTAAGTTTCAGTATCAATGATTTATCTTCCAAGCCACTAAGATAAGGATCTCCTTCAAAGTATAATTGAGTTGTTAGTATTGGCTGATTAGGAGCTGCAACTTTTAAGTGTACATGACCTGGACGAGTTATATCTCCTGCAGCATATTCGTTAGGAATTATAGTATCTATAAGATAGGTTCCATCGTTATTTGTTTTAACCTTGCCTCTAAGAGAAAATCCTTCATTGTCATATTCTCCAGTTGAATTAGCTTGCCAGATATCTAGTATAGCACCTTTTATTGGTTGACATCGATTATCCATGACCTTTCCTGTAATTATTAGTCGTTCTCCTTCTTTTACTCCTTCACCTAGTCTCTGCTTAAATGGAGCACCTTCCTTATAGAAAGGTCCTAACATATCCGATTCAGTTAGTTTACAAAAGGAATTTTGTTGTTGTTGTTGTTGTTGTTGCGGTGATTGTGATGTTGGGGTTTGGTTAGTCAATTGCGCAAAAGCAGTTATAGAATAAGATGTGAATGTGAATGACATAATTGTCACTAATCCAATGATAAGAAAAATATTATTTTTCACTGTATACAAGTAAATAATATAATATATAATAATTAAAGAAATTGTTAAGATAACTGAATTAATTTGATAAAGGTCTATAAAAGATAACTAGGAAAACAATAAATAAAATAAAAAAATTTATTATTTTATTGGACTGAATACGTGTACATCTGCATCTCTTCCATCTGGAACATATACA
This sequence comes from Nitrososphaeraceae archaeon, assembly GCA_035630235.1. Classification (GTDB taxonomy): domain Archaea; phylum Thermoproteota; class Nitrososphaeria; order Nitrososphaerales; family Nitrososphaeraceae; genus TH1177. Next base: position 19,356 of record DASQLB010000050.1, read on the forward strand.
TTACCATCTGAATCTATTGCTATACCAACAGGATCTTGAAGTATTTCAGAAATGCTTCCTTGATTTCCAAAT
>DASQLB010000051.1:0-5911 GCA_035630235.1 Nitrososphaeraceae archaeon
TGAGAGATCAATATGTGATAAATTAGAGTTGTGTTGAATCATCTGGTGTTGTAGATGGGTGTTAATTTTGAGTGTTATAGAATTATTCTAGAGATATAAACAACGAAATTTTTAAATTTATAATTCACATTATTATATTTATATAAAGGCTCCCAAAAAAAAGGTTTTGGGTATGGATTGGTAACCATCTCCTCAGATAGACCGCAATCTATAACTGTCTTTTAACCTAGTTACATGTTACACGATGTTTAAAATACTCAATAGAAAAAACAATTATCAATTTCTAAAGATATTAATCCAGTACATTTATCATCCAAAATATACCGTACTATTAATGTATTGTAGGTTAGGAAAGTAACATATTAAACTATTTGACTTGCAAATATAAGTACATAACTTATGTAGATATATGTAGAGCTATAATTTGACAAAATAAATTATTTATTTTCATATTTAATTTTTGCTTTTTTCTGTAAAACTCAATTTTGCATTATTAAGATGAATAAATGTAGAGGAGGAAAAATACGAGAAATTATATATGATATATCGAATGAAATTTCCAATACTCAAAAATGGAATAAATCGAATAAGAAATGAAATATTAATGGTCCTCTTTTTAGTATCTTTAATAATTCCAAAAAGATTTAAATTTATTTATTATATCATTTGTTGTAAATTAACTTTATCAATTAAATCATTATATCTTTCTCTTACTACTACTGCAGATATATCTGCAGAATTTGCTATTTCTAGTTGAGTTTTATCATTCTCTTCCTTTGTTTTACATACTGCATATATTATTGATGCTGCAATTGACAATGGATTCTTTCCAACATGAATTTCTTCTTTCATTATTTCTTTCATTATTTTAATTGCTTTATGTTTTGTTTTTTCGTCTAATTTTAGATTATTTGCAATCTTTATAATACACTTTATTGGATCTATTACTGGTATAGGTTTTAAATCAAGTTCAAAAATAAGAAGTCTAGAATATTTTGAAATACTTTTAATTTTCAAATTAGTTATATCGGAAATCTCTTTCAATGTCTTTGGAGTTCCAAATTCTTTACATGCTAAGTATACTGCTGCAGATAAAATTCCTTCTGTTGTTCTTCCTTGTACTAATCCTAAAGATGAGGCTTTTCTATATAAATAAAAGGATTTTTCTGCTATAGTATTAGATAGTCCCAGTTTGTGTTTTATATTATTTAATTTCGTAAAAGCATACTTTAAGTTTCTATCTTTTGGATTAATGTATCTAGTTCTCTTCTCCAAAATTCTTAATTTATCTATTCTGTTTTGCATATCATTACTAATTCTTTTTCCAATCGCATCTACATTTGATTTTCCAATAGTTGTACAAGATTCGATATTGAATAAGATATTATTATTACTATTATTTTCATTATATTGTAAATTTGTATTTGTTGTTGTATTGGTATGACTAATAACAGTCATCTCCTCTTGAACTCTTGGATGTAATGGTAATTTTTTTTCTTCAGATAAGACTATACCGCAGATATTACAAATAATTTCGCCTGATTCAGGATCCGAAACTGTTTGAAAGTCATTATTACAAATTGAGCATAATGGAACATTATTATTATTATCTATTGTAATATTATTATGACTACTCACCATGTTATTAATATGTATAAGATAATATTTAATACGTTATGAAATTGTTATATTAAAAATTAATAAAATTTATTATTCAGTTATCGATATCTTCCTTTTTCTTTTGTACAGGTGGGAATTCACTTGGATGAACATGTGATTTTATATGTTCATAACAAAAATGAAGTGAACAAATAGAACATTGATTTGTTGGTTGATTAGGACAATTAGGTATTGCGCAGACTACTAACCCTCCTCTTATAGAATTATCATTTCTCATTCTGTTAGGATCGATAACCTCTCCCATAGAGAAGTAATATTGTGGAATAGATATTAACTTTAACTGAAGTAAAATTCAAATATACATCTATCGACTATTTCAGACTATGGCTACACTTTATTTGTATTTTCTTGATAGTCTCAACTATCTACCAAGATTTATGCAATAGATTAATAAAACTTTAGGATAATATCTATCAATTGTTGAAATAGTTATATCATTAAAGATACTACTTTTAATAGTCTAGTCTATTTTCATTTAGTGCATCTACATAGGTTAAAAATCTTTAATGATTTATCATTATTCTATACACTGATTGTGTGATATCCTGTTGCTCCATCTGGGAATGGTTTTCTTAATTCGGAAGTTTGAACTTGTCCTTTTTTGTCTGTAGCTCTTACTACTATTTTATAATTATCTACTCCTTCTTTTGGAATAAATCCTGCAGTCCACAATATCCATGTATATTGAGAAAGAGGTTCTTTGATTTTAGCGGTTTTCCATGTTTCACCACCATCAATGCTAACTTCAACCTTTGAAATCCCTCTGTCTCCTCCAAATGCTATTCCTGCAATTGGGACTCTGCCATTTGATGTGTAAGAAGGAATTTCATCCAAACCTCTGAATCTATGTCTTATTGGAGCTTGACCAGGTATAACTATAGATGATCCAGTATTATATCCAGCAATATTTGTCCATCCATTTCTTTGCCAGTATCCTTCATACACTTTATCAACTAATTCTATTTCAGTGATCCATTTTGGATTCATCATCCCGTATAAGCCTGGTACTATAGCTCTAAGAGGAAATCCATGCTTAGATGTTAATGGAGCTAAATTCATTTCATATGCTAATATTGTCTCATCCATTAGTCCTTTATCTAATGGTATTCCCACATCATAACCATCAGAACATCGAAATACTATATATTTTACACTAGGAGCAATTTTTGCTTTTTCAAGAAAATCTTTGAGTCGTACTCCTTTCCATAATGCAGTACCTGTAAGGTCTCCGCCTATTTTATTACTTATACATTCTAGGGTTACAAATTCTTCAATTGCAGGCATAGATCTTATTTCCTCATAGCTTAATTTTAATGGATTATCAACCATCCCTTTAATCTGCAAATTCCAAGAATTCGCATCTACTTCAGGAACAATGGGATTTATATCTATTCTATAGAAAAGGTATGTTGGTGTTATTTCTGAACCAAGTAATGGTGCGAGTGATGGATCTTTAAATTCAGTTGGTATTGATCCTGATTGTTGTTGTTGTGATCGTGATTGCAATAAACTAGAGATATTAGATTGAATTTGTGGCTGTTCAGTATCTTGTAGTGGTGAAAGCAATCGATTTAACCCAAAATATATTATTGGAATGGAAATAACTGATGCAAACAAAAGACGAAGAAAGTCTCTTCTATTATAATTTTTCTCATCTTTAATATTTTCATTAATTGGTTGTGGTTGTTGTTGGTACGACTGTAGTACTTTTTTATTTTTATCTTTTGGTTTTCTCAAGAATAATGGAAGAATTAATCCATATACTATTTGTGATGGAATCAAAGAAAGAATGACAAGTTGAATTGAAATTGTTTGAGATCCACTTCTAACTTGAATTATTGTTACCATTAAAATAGAAATTAAAATTAAAATTCCATAAGTTAATGTGAAAGAAGATACAAACTTTAGTATGTATTGGTTTAAATTGAATTTATAAAATAATTTATTTAAAAGAATCCCAAATATACCAAAGATTATTGTGGTAACTATTATCGATGCTATAAAAGTAGAATATTTAGCAAGGGGACCCAAAGTTTCTATTGCTTGAGATTCAAACTCTCCAGGAGTTAGTGAAAATAATGTTTGTGAAGCAAGTTCTGGCAGAAATAACCCACCAGCAAATACTTTGAGAATTATTGATATAGATATAGATACAAGCCCTACAACAAGTCCTGCCGAGAAAGAAAATAAAAGTAAACTATGTCTCTTTGACACATATTTTATTACAGGATAAATGATTTAAGTTTTCTTTTTTTGTATTTTACAGATAAATTAATTGATTAGAAATAAGCACCATTAACCAAAGTAAAGTGTTCTTTGTACTATTTGAACTCAAATTATAATTTTTTTATATTTGAAGAAACGTTCTCATTATCTATTTTATTTTTTATCAACTTCTTTCATCTTATTCATCATTAGCATCATATCTGCCATCTCTTGTTCGTGCATCTTGATATCCTTACTAGTCATATTCAATTGCATTAGCGCTCCATCAATATTATTATCCTCAATATCCACAATGGCTTCCATTAAATGCATTTTAGCGTTATCTAGTGATGAACCAAAAGTCATGTTGCTTCCTGGTAACATCATACTATTATTTCCATTCACTAACTCATTTTCGTATTGAATAGTAGTGATAGGCTCTTCATTTAAAGCTAATACTTTGAAAGAAACTGAATTTATCAAATTTAATACAAAAACAAAGATTATTAATGATATCATTTGAATATATGTAAATTCTTTTTCTTTCATCATTTAAGTAAATTTAAAAATATTATTTAAAGAATACTATTAATTTGAATACGCAATAGCAATACCTATCTTTAAATTCATAAATAATTTATTTTTTTAATAATATATGTTATAAACATTAAAATTCAATCAACCATTTGATTACTAAAGTTTTTTAAATATTGTTATTACAAATATTGATACTTTATTTTGATTATTTGACAGATTCAAAAAGAATTGCATATTTAAACTAAAAGTTAAAAGAACATATTATATTGCTTTTACTTTGATAGTATTATGCTTAGAAGATCGAATTCATATTTATCCATTCAAACAGCATTTATCAAATTAAGGAAAAATATTATTATTCAGCCAATGTCTGAAGAATTAGATACTAAAGAGGCATTAGGGAGAATTCTATATAACAATATTATTTCATCAGGCAATATTCCGAAATATGATTCTTCACACATGGATGGTTTTGCTGTTCTTCATGATGACCTAATAGGAGCTACAAATTTGAAACCAATAACACTGAAAGTAATAGATGATATCAAACTGGGAAATCCTAAAATTAAACCTTTACAATCAGGACATGCTGCCAGAATCCCTACTGGAGGATATTTACCTAAAAATTCGGATACAGTTGTTCCTATTGAATATGCACAATTTAATTTATTCAATAAATCGGTTAAAATCTTTTCTGAATTTCCCATAGGATCATTTATATCTCCTGCCGGAAAGGATATTTCTAAAAATAAATTATTACTTAAAAAAAGGCATTTAATTCGTATCCAAGATATAGCTTTGTTAAACTTACTTGGTATTAAAAAACTAAATGTATTTAAAAAACCGAGAGTTGCCATAATTCCTACTGGTAGTGAATTAACCAATAATATAGATGATGTTATTCAATATGGAAAAGTTCTAAATACTAATAGTCAAATTATTTCCTCATTAATAGAAGCAGCTGGAGGAGTTCCTATTGATTTAGGAATAACATCAGATAGTATTAAAGCAGTCAAAAAAAAGATAGAACACGCAATATCTCAAAATGATATTATTGTTACAATAGGTGGATCCTCTGTAGGACATAAAGATCATATTGCAGATTCTATCAATTCTATTGGAAAACCTGGAATTCTCGCAGAGGGTATTAAACTGGATAGAGGAAGAGTGACTAAAATTGCTATATTAAAATCAAAACCTATCATTATATTACCTGGACCTATACAAGGGGCTGTTAATGCTTGCATTGTATTGGCTATACCACTAATCAGGTCATTAATTGGATTATCTAATAATAACAAAACTACTATCAATGCTCAAATTTCTGATAATTGGAATGCAAGAAAGAAATTTCAACATTTTGTAAAAATATTGTATGTCCATTTATCAATTTCAAAAACCAACAACAGGATAAATGCTGAACCAATAATTGGAGAAACCTCAAATATGACAGTTATGACTAGGGCAAATGGTTATGTAATGATACCAG
>DASQLB010000052.1:0-3630 GCA_035630235.1 Nitrososphaeraceae archaeon
GCTTGTCTATCTGTTGCCTCTTTGATATATTTTAATGACTCTATTAAATTATCATGCTTGTTAATTGAAGATTCCATTTGGACAATAGCAGCTAGGAGTTTCTTCTTCTTCATATATATGTTCTATAATAAGAAACGTTAATATATTTTCCTATCATTGAACTATAAATTAAATTGTACTTATTTTAATTGTAAAATATGCACACCAAGATTCTGTATCATTAAGGTAACAAAGACACAACTATTGTATCAATACCGATAGAGGCTGTTTGGAGAATATTACGTAAATATCGATAAGAATTCAGAATAGAGAAATGATCTTCATCTATTACTTATACTCCTCAAAGTATGACTGGTGCTGGTTATATTAATGGTTTCTATGTAGCCACAAGGAACATATTTAAAAGAATAAATATATTTTCAAAAAAAGAGAGAGAAATAAATGATTAAAAACTTTTCAATTAAAGATAATTTTAAAACCAAAATATAGTTTGTATTCTATTAGTTTTGGATAAAGAGAAAGATCAACGAAAAAATATTATAATTTTAATTTTAATACTACTGATTAGACTATGTTAATGTTAGGGATGAAATCAGAAAAATTTTCTTATTTTTTAGTAAATTTTCCTTAACAAAGCCAAATTATTTATTATTTCAATAAATTATTTGGATTGGGAATGAACAGCAGTAGATAAAAGAAGAAAGTTAGAAAAATTTGTTAGTAATATTTTATAGAGTGATTTATTACAAATATTATATAGGTAATAGATGCAACCTGATCAAACAATGGTTGTTACATACGATCGATATTTTATTTTTACTTTATTTTCTTTATTATTCTTATTGATCTTTAGTATATTTCAATTTCCAAGTATTGTATCAGCCGCTGATGATTTTTTTGGAATATTTCCTGAAGATTATTATGATCCGGAAGATTATGGAGAAAAATCTACTACAGTTCATGAACAGTTAGATGTAAATAAAACAATTGATCAAGATAATTTGATAACTACTGAAGACAAGTCTAGAAATGTAACAAGTACATTACCTGAAGATTCAAAAGATATTAATTTTATAGCTGCTGGCGACTGGAACTGTAATAAAGAAACACAAAGAACAATAACAAAAATTACAAATTTAGAACCTGAGCTTGTCTTAGGTCTTGGAGATTATACATTTAAAAACGTCTCTCCTAGATGCTGGTTTGATATCTCAAAACCTATCGACAAGATTCTTAAAATTGCTATAGGTAATCATGATTTAGATTACCACAGCTCTTATTCTCAATTATTAGAACATTATAATTTACCCCTACCCTATTACTCTTTTAATTTTCACAATATTCATTTTATTGCTGTATCGTCGGAACATCCATTTGAACCTGGAAGCAAACAATATAAATATATAAAAAATGATTTGGAAAAATCATTACATGATTCTTCCATCTTGTGGAGAATTGTATTCCTTCATACACCTATGTATACTTCAGCTAGCTTTGATGAAAAAAAATCTGAGGACTTGAAAAAAGTATTTCATCACTTATTTGAAAAATTTGGTGTAGATCTAGTCTTATCAGGACATACACAATACTACCAAAGATCTCTTTCTCTTTCATATAACAGCGACAATCCAGTTTATCCTATTGTAAAGGATCAGAATAATAATAATGGATTTACATCCAATGATGGTATAGTCTTTATAACAGCAGGTACTGCTGGAGATGAATTACATAAAATTGCTCATTATCTTCCTTATTATGTTATCCAAGAAGGAAAATTTGGATTTGTAAACTTTGATTTAATAAACAATGGTCATACACTAGTAGGGAAATTTTATGATACTGATGATGTTGCTACTTTAGACAAATTCGTTATTTCTAAAGATACCACTGGAAATAAAATGTATTCTGAAGAAAATAATGAACAAAATAATAATTATAATAATGATAATAATAATTATTATTATACTTCACATGAAGAACAAGAAAAATCTGATAATCCTATATTTTAATATCCAGTATTGACATTGAACCTACTGAAAAAATAAAACATAAATTACTTTATCCCGAAAGGTAAACAAGGTCTCCATATTTATAAATATTTTTAACATATATCAGAATGGAGAATATGCCTCTAAAAATAACTTAGTAAAGCTTCAGAAGAAACCTATTATGATGAATGTGACTTGATTTAATACAAATGTGTAAATATGATTCTAAATTATGTTATCTTAAATTTCTATCAAAAGATTTCTTACTCCTGTAATATGTTTACAGACATCCTCCAAGAAATGTACCATACAAAATTATAAGAGATATTATAAAACGTATTAAGTCATAAGACATCTACACTTACAATAAATCATGTAAGTCCATGGAAAACAACTGATTAGTTATACGGAGAAAATGATAGAAAATAATAAATAGTGAAGTAATATTAACTAAATAATAATAATTATTTTATTCTCGTTTTTGATAATCAATCCTAGATTTAATTAGAATAAGAAAAGATAGTAATCTAATTAATATGTTCAAGAATAACATTACTTTTTTTGTTGTTGCTAGTTTTTTTAAATTAAATTATATTATTAGGTTGTCAATCTTTCATTATTCATTTTATTTTTTTCATTAAGTGTTAATAATTCAATAGTATTTGGCGAAATACACAATCTAACCCTTCCTAATGAAGATATCAACATAGTTGTTGCTGGGATTTTATTGCAATGATGAAAGTGAAGATACTCTTGAAAATATAATTTCGGTTAATCCTGAATTGATAATTGCGCCTGGGGATCATGTTAAATATGTAAAATCTATCAAATGTTAAAGTAAAATAACTTCCCATATAAAAGATGAGATGAGATTGGAATTGGAAACCATGATGCCGAATTTTCTATATATAAACAAATTATCGTATACCATAATCTATTAAAACCATATTATTCACACACGAGCTCAGAAACATTCATTTTATTAGTTTATCTACAGAACATCATTTTAATGAAATGAACAATATGAATTTATCAAAAATGATTTAGAGAAAACATCAACTAATTCCAGGATCAATTGGATTATAGTTCATCAACATAAACCATATTATTCAACTGCTCTCGATTTAATATAAGCAAAGGAATTAAGAGAAACCTTTTTGGTTTTATTTGAAAAATATGGAGAATCCAGATGGCATAATATTCTTAACAGTCGGAACACCAGGTGATGAATTAACCCAGATCAAAGATTCTGAAGATTACTTCATAATACAACAGGATTATGCTGATGTGTATGGATTTTTTAATCTGTACTTAAAAAAAATAATGGAAAGACTATAGTAGGAGATTTTCATTCAAATGACGATGATGAAATAATAGATCATTTTGAATTAACGAAATAATCTTAAAATTACATAGAATAATTTTCTTAGTTTTTTGTTACATTTTTTTTAAGTCTTAAATGAATAATAATTCAGGAACTTCTTTTAATAACAACTAAAAATCATATAATGAAATCCTCATATCTATTATTAACTGATTGCATAAATATAGTAATAGTTAAAGAGAAAGATATTTTTAATTTTTACAAACGAAGAAAAAGTAGTCCCATCGCTTTTACTGTATTCATATTATTTTATGAATT
>DASQLB010000053.1:0-4044 GCA_035630235.1 Nitrososphaeraceae archaeon
TTTCCAAGTTCTGCTCATATATATAATTTGTAGTATAAAAATAATTGTATATAGATGGATTTACCTCTCTTACGCGATTTTTTATTTCGTAATAATTATGGTGACACTAAATATGAAAAAAATTTCAAAGATAATAATAATTACTTACATTTTTCTTCAATTTCAGTACCCGAAAATAATAACAGCAACTTAAAAAATTCTCTCAAAATACTAATGGTATCAACAGAATATCCTCCTATGTATGGTGGGGTAGGTAGATATACTTACAATTTAACTAGAGCCTTGCGTAAATTAGGTCACACTGTTTATGTTGTTTGTAATGATGACGGCAAAGAGGGTAATTTTTTTGGATTATCCTCATCTTTCGATAAAGATAATTCAGGACTATTATTAGAGATAGTTAATAAAGTAAAGCCTGACATTGTTCATATTCAATTCGAGCATGGATTGTATGGATTAAAATTAAGATCAATAAATCCAAGAAATACATGTACCAATATCGATTCATTTTATGATATTTGTAAAGTTCCTATTGTTACAACGTTTCACTCTGCTTACACTTTCAAACAGTGGATGGATATCATTTCTCCATTAGATCTAAAAAGTACTAGTAATAATACTTTAAAAAATCAGGTAAAACATTTTAGTAAATATATATTACAATATTGGAAATTCATAATAAATTACAAATCTTTTCATGACCTAAATAACGATAAGTTGGTAAAAAGCAAAAAAGGAATAGTATTTTCTAACTATATTAAGAATCGAATAATCGAAAAAAAAAGAAAAGGTAGCAATGGTTTTGCAAACTACAAATCAGATGTAGAGGATAATAATAGCAATTCTAACAATGACAATAACAACAATATCGTAATTTATCATGGTGCAGAACCATCTTTATCTCCTTTCCCAAATATCAAAGAAGAAGCAAGATCAAAATTTAGTATTTATTTTGATGAAGATGATAACAAAATAAAAAAAAGAAGAATAAAAAGGATAGCACTTGCTATAGGTTTTAAGACTAGTACCAAAGGATGGGATGTTCTTAACGAAATAGATATACCTGAAAACTGGTTGATAATAGTTAATTCTTCAAAGAATCACTTTAACACAGAAAATTATAAACCGAAGAAAATAATTAAAGATTCTACTCATTTCATCGACTTGCAAAGAGATCATCTTAGTGACACAGACCTTTCACTATTGTTTTATGCGTCGGATGTTGTTCTATTACCTTATAAGGTGTGCTCAGGTTCTGGAGTTATGTTTGATGCTCTAGCACACGGTCTTCCATTTATAGCAACAGATCTAGAATTCTTTAAAGAATATGCCAGAAAAGGGTTAGGGATAACTGTTAAAAGAGATCCTGAAGAATTTAAAAAAGCGTTAATAGACCTTGAAAATAATTATGAATACTATTGCAATTCAGTAAACCAATTTAAATCTTCTTTGAACTGGAAAAATATTGCGAATTACCATAGTAATGTATACAATTCTATTCTAGTAAATACAAAGTCTTCAAAAAGTATTCTACATTCCTCTACCATCGTCACTACTAATACTACAACAACAACTACAACTAATGCTACTGTTTTACCTATAAATAAAATAAAAAAATAGTTTCTAAATCTTTTAACAATAGGTTTTTTTAGTTAGTAAATCTGAGCAAGTAAATAAAATAATTATCAATTTTCTAATAGGAACAAAAACAACAATCCTTTAAATTAATTAGTTTTACAATTCAATTACATTCTATTATAAGAGAAAGAATACAATGATAAAACACTAGTTGGTAATTTAATTTACTATGAAATAATTTATAATTTCTATTGAATTATTTTTTCTTATTTAAGAAGCCGAAATAAATTTCCAAAAGTTTTCTTTGCTTTATACGAACAAAAAAAATTTTATAAAGATTAATCTAATTATTATTCTTCCTATCTTGGAAGTGGTGGAGATCAACTAGGAAATAATTGAAAAGCCTATACGTTTAGAAATTTTTAAAGTACAAAACTAATGAAGTAGTCCTTTTAATCCAATTAAAAATAAAAAAAGGAAATTCAAATTATATTAGCAATTTATCTTCAACTTTAATATACTATATTGATTACAGATTTTATTAATATATTATGTCTATTCAAGAAGAGGAAAACTATAATATTGATATAAAAAAACATGTTAGCATAAAAAAAGAACAGGATAAGACAAATTTATCACCACTTGAAGTAAATAGACATGATTATAATGTAATTTCGTATTCAAACAATTTTTCCGAAGAAAAGAATATCTTTTCAAGGAATTCGGAGAACTCTGTTAATTATCAACAAATAATCAAGAAGACTATGAACGAAATAAAGCATAACTTTATGGAAGAACATAAGAATATCCTCAATACCTCTTATTCAATCTATTCTAAACGTCTAGATGATATAATTTCTTATAACTTAAATAACTCAAAGAATATGGAAGAATATTCTAACACTTCTAATGAAATAAACCGATATCAAATGATTAATCAAACTGATACTACTACAAGAATAATAAATGAGCTTATCGATAAAAATATGGATACATTTCTTAAATCCATAGAATTTGCACAAAAATTTTACTCTGACGTTGTACAAAGTTATTATAATTATATAATGAATATTAACAAATCATCTGATAGATAGATAATCTTATTATCATTAGTTAATTAATAAATTTACTGCAATAGTTGTCTTGTCTTCAAGCATTCTATAATATGCGTACCAGGTTTGTGTACTTGAATAGTTGTTCAGTCCAAAGAATAAGTTTCACACTACATCATAGCCCCCTTCCATCGACGACAACATTTCCTTGGTAAATAATTGATCCTTGAAGGAGGGGGTAGGGTTTTAACCAGTATTAATAAATTTTTAAATATTTTATTATGTATAATATAATGATAGAAACATACAGAAGAGTTAGTTATAGCAGAGTCATAGCCATTTTTCTATTGTTATGGTTATCCTTAGAGGGGCTATGACTTTTTAAAATAATAAGTTGTTGAATCTTGTTATTATTAACAATATACAATTTCTGAATATGTTCTAAATAAGTAGTTTAATTATTATATATTATATTTAACTATAATTTATATGAAATCAAAAAACTATTCAACAATAGCAATTTCGTCAATTCTTGTATTTGCTTTAATTGCAACAGCAACAACAGGAATATCAACATCATTTGAAAATGTGTTAGCACAAGGCGAAAATGGTAGTTTACAAGATGGGAACATAGGAATGTCTCAAGATCAAACTAGTGAAGGTGAATCTACCACATTTAATCCTGAAGAAATTATCAAAAAAGAAGCACGTGGACTGGGAGATGCTGACCTTGGAGAAGTTCAAGAAGTTACTGGAGAATTCATAGTAACTCAAAAGGGAACTGTAGACAAAGATGTATTCTATATTCCTAAAAATTTAGTAGACCATTTTGATGGCAGTACTGTTTTTTTTACAGTAACTGAAGAAGAAGCAAAACAGTATAAAAGAGATTAGACTTTACTCAAAATTAATTCATTTTTATTTAACTATAATAGGATTATATTTAATTCTCTTAACGGTAATTTATTAAATATTAGAAAATAATAATTGTTCCTTAGTGAATAATATTCTTACTTGTAGTCTATTTGTAGATATTGTAAAATATTATAACTTAATTTGTTAAATATTTTGTAGTCAAATATTATTTATGGAAGATATTATCAAAGATTTTGCAAAAAGATTAGGAATTGAACCTAATGTCGCAAGACAAAGTATTTCAATAACATCTAGGTATTTTATTCAAAATTCAGAACCAATCAAAGCAACAGGTCTTTTATCAATGCTACCATCAAGTTTAACAAATTTGCTTTCTGCTGATGAGAACAACGAAAGTAAGACAAGCCTAGAAAATATTCCTCCGGAGGAAGTTATTGAGAAAATATCGAATGAATGTTTTAACGGTGATAAACAAAAAGGAAAAAAAGTATATGAAGAAGCAATAAATCTAATTAAAAGTAAAATCTGGTAACAAACT
>DASQLB010000054.1:0-10555 GCA_035630235.1 Nitrososphaeraceae archaeon
ACTATTGGTGAGGCTTTCAAATCTAAAGTTACTGTTAACATAATAGATGCAATAAATACTGCACAATCAAATGTTGGAGCAAATTCTTTCGTTAAGGAAGCAGAGTTAACTGCTGCACATGGATTTTTAGTTTACAAGATAAAGGTAGTAGATGAAAATATGAAAAAATATAAAGTAATTGTAGACCCAGGAAATGGACAAGTGTTGATGAAGAAAGAAATAACATGGTATGATGATGAACATGAAAAAATGAAATATGGTGAAGAGAAAGAAAAATACGACAAATACGGTCATGATGAACAATATGATAAAAAGAAAATGATGATGAAAGACAAGAAATACTAAATAAAGATAACTTTAATAAACTAACAAATTAGTAATAGATTCAATCTTTTTATTTATTACTATTTCAATAACCTGCACCTTATCTTTTTCTGTTTGAACATTTTATCAAATACAACAATATCCCCTCTTGTGAACCCTGTGTGATTCCAATAATCTACCTACTAGTATCACATGATTATTTCAATCAATCAATCATTCTAAACAAACATATTGTAGTAAAAAACCTTGGAATACACAACCAAAGCCCAAAATGTCCAACTCATTTGAAAAACTAACTGGTCCAATTGAAAATATACAGAAGTATGAAAATTTTATCAGATATTAGTTTTTTAATATCTTTTCCTTGAACTTAACTTGTTTAACTTGGAAAGTTCAGATCCCATGATAAATTCAACTAAAACAGACTATATATTCAATTTCTGTACTGCTTTAGAATTATATGAATTTAAAAAAAAGAAATTATGATTTATTTGGTTGGATAAATATACCAGATTACATTATTTCCTGATAAAATACAATTTACCTTAACAGTTTCATCTTGTTGAGTTGTTAAAGAAGCATCACATTGGACTCCGTTTATACCATCGTTAACTATCTTTTCAATTTGCTCTTCTAATTGTTGAGATGGTACTAAACTAATTTCTTCTAAAAATTCTTCTTGAATCTTAACTGAATTATGACCTATAATAGAAGATACGATTTTAGTAGAATTATCTACATTTCCTATTGTTCTTTGTCCAAATATCAAAATATAATTTTTATTTTCTTCAGGAGTCGGGTTTCCTTCTGTAATATTTTGTGCATTTGCTTGTTGAGGTTGTAATGCTATACTACCAGCACTAGTTAATAGAATCAAAGATAGAGTTATGCTCACAAATATATTTAATAAGTTCTTCATAATTATGAGAATTATTTTAGTAAGGTATTAAAGTTTTAGTTCGCAACAAATCTACATACAACTATTATCAAATGGTTATAATGTTAGGAGATATAATTTATGAACAAAAAGGCAAGATATCTGGTTATAGGATTTTAGATGTAGAAGGTCCAACTATAGAGACTTCAATTACAGGAACTGGTATTATAAATGGAATTGAAGTATCATATATAGTAACATATTGAAGTAAACCATCATCATATCAATCATCAATACAAGATAACGAAAAAACGTTTGATGCAGAAGGTCAAGGTGTTATTTTAACTAAAGATGGAGAAATGGCAACATGGAAAGGATATGGAATAGGACGTTATAATGGTCGTAACAGAACAGATAGAGGTTCAGTATTTTTCAAGGCTTCTAATGGAAAATTAGCATTCCTAAATAACAAAATTGGAGTTTTTGAATATGAAGCAGATGATGAAAATGGCAATACCAATGGTAAAATTTGGGAATGGAAATAATAAATAATTCGTTATTTTGGTATGAAGTTCCTGCAGAAGTTAATATGAGATGAAGTCAAGCGAAAGTTTGAGAACGTTAGTTAGTTAAATTATTTTCTATACCAGTTGTCAAATCTTTATCTTCGGTTGGATAACCCTGCAATGTTTGATTAGTAATGTTTTTTGGATCAGTAGGAATAATACCTGGTTCTTGTTGAGCCATACTCTCATTTACCAAAATTGGAAAAATAGTTATTAGAGTAATTATTGTAGATAATATTCCAAATAATATTTTGAATTTAGTTTTTTTTATTCAATATCATTTTCTCATTGATTAATTGAATAACATACTATATCAAACATTAAATTTCCTACTGAAACTCCAAAAGAGGGAAGAAGTAAAAAGAAAGTTAGATAACTATATTGTTAGAGATAATACAACTTATCAACGAAATATGATTTAACGTAATTAGAAAAGAATAAGTTACAAATTTAGTTCCTTTTCTAAAAATATTCTAACATCTTCATTTGCCAAATCTATTAATTTCATATTATAATACTTCTTTAATGGGAATTCTTTAATTAGATTTTTATCTTGGACTAAGAAGTAATTACAATCATATACATATCCTGTAAATATATGAACTGCATCATTAGGTGATAAATGGAAATCTTTTATTAAAATTCTCGAATCAGTTATAATAGCATGATCTAAATATACAAATCGAAAAATAGTTTTCGTTTGTTTCTTTGATCCTTCGTACAAATGTAGAAATAATCAATTGAACCATAGATATTGCCAGGTATGGTGGTTCTAGATTAACGTTTTTTGGTTTCTTATCTCTATGTTTAGTTGATCTGTCTATTACAGACATTACTTCATTAATTGACCAAACTGACGATATTATTTAGATATCATTTGTGTTTGGAGAAGTTATTTTTGATATTAAATTAGAGCCAATTTCATTAACAAATTCCTTAAGTAAAGCAGATGTATCAAAATATAAGGACTTTTTCAAAAAAAATATTCACGGTATATTGAGTAATTCTCTATTAACATTAAATTTACTCAATATTTTCTTAGTTATTTAAGTTAGGTTGTACATTTTTTGCATCATAATATTTTAATAAATCATCTAATTCTTTTGATAATTCATCAGACTTTACGAATCCTGCTAATTTTTTTATATTCACTATCTACTACAACCATTGAATCAGGATTATTATTCAATAATTAATATGAGCATTTAGATTAATAACTATATATGTTTCTCTAACAAGATTTTTCTTATTTTGTTTATTTATATCTGACTTGTTTGTTTATACCTAACAATTAGAAAGCAAAGATTGTTCTATAAGTTTGTGTTCCGCACAGGTAGACCACAATTTATTAGATGATTCTTTCGGTAAAGTAAAATTAGTTTGAAATGGTGCAAACACTTGTTAGAGAACATTGTTCTTGTTCTATCGAATGACAATGTGCTCGTATAAATATATAATTTGTTTGATATTTTTAAGTAATGACACAAGATAATAATGAAAATAAATACAATTGTCCATGTGGAGCCGCTTTTTCTACATCGAAAGACCTAGATAAACACAACTATAACGCACATTGATCTTACTAAACCTCATTATTTTTCTTTTATTAGAATATCCTCTCTCAGTTTCATATTACTGTTCTACTCATTATATTCTACACATTCTTATTCTGTTCTATTAAGAAATATAGAACAATAGACTAATACTTTTTAGAAAAATAGTTTTTTGCTTTCCAGTGGTAAAATAGGATATTGGAGTGTTATTTAGGTTGTTCTGGATGGAATTATGGGGATACGCCAGAAAAAGGAGGATGGCTTGATATTTTTTACCCCACTAAAGATACTAAGAGACTTCGATATTATTCAGAATTCTTCAATACGGTAGAAATGGATTCCATTTTCTATGAACAATTTTATTCCAAAATGACTAAAGGTCTATTTTTTGGTATGGTAAAAGCAACTCCTCCGAATTTTGAATTTTCTATTAAGGTTCCAGAAAGAATTACCCATAGAAAAAAATTAGAACTTGGTAAAGATGTTATTTCGGATTTTAAAGAATTCCTTGATAAAATTTCGCCATTATATAATTATGGCAAGTTAGGAGCAATTTTGATTCAATTACCTCCCAGTTTTAGCATTGAGTATTTCAATATTCTAGAAAAATTTTTAGACAAGATACCAAGAAAACCAGAAAAAGGAAATCCAATTGATAATAATACTATTACTACTACTAATAAAGTAAATAATAATTATCAATACGCAATAGAATTTAGACATCCATCTTGGAATACAGAAGGACCATTAGAATTACTCAAACATTACAATATTGCTAATGTAATAACTGATTCTCCTGAGAAAGAGAATCTTTCGTTCTTGTCTAATTCTATAGTCTCATCTTCAGATCATTCTTTTGTAAGGTTTCATGGCAGGAATACTTCTAGTGGACATTATTGGTACAATTATCTTTATATAAAGAAAGAACTTGAGCCTTGGGTAGATAGAATAACAAACTTAAAAAATCAAACTAAAAAACTTCGAATATATTTTAACAACCATTATGGAGGAAAAGCCGTGATTAATGCATTACAGTTTAAGGAAATGAATGGTGTATCATTAAACGATAAAGAGAGAAAGATTCTACAAAATGCGGAAAATTATTATCATTATCATTGATTTAATTTGATATTAAAATATTTTTTGGGTTGTTCTGGTTGGAGTTATGATGGATGGAAAGGATCATTTTACTATCCAGAAAATCTAGATAATAAATATTGGCTTTCATACTATTCTCAAATTTTTGATTTTGTGGAAATAGATTCTACTTTTTATAGAACTCCTTCTAAATTTGTTGTTAACAACTGGGATAAAAGAACCGCAGATTATTTTAGATTTGCTGTGAAATTTTCAAAAGTTATAACTCATGACAAACGTCTTAAAGATGTAAAAAAGGATATAGAATGATTTTATGATGTTATGGAACCATTATATGATAAAATACTAGTATTTTTGATTCAGTTACCTCCATCGTTACAGATTGCAGAAGGATTAGATTTGATAAAGAATTTACAATATCAATTATATCCATCTTTTATATATGCTATAAGACCATTTCCTATTTTAGATTATAATATCACTTCTCATGAAATTAGTATAAGTGAAAAAGAAAATTATAGAATATACAAACAATGATACTCAAAGCCAAGACAAATTGATATTTCAGAATTCTTCAAATAATATAACATAATTTGCATTTTGTTGTTCATCCAGTGATATAATTAATTAATTAATAATAGAGATTAACAATATGGTTTAGCCCATTTATCGTTTGAAAATTCTGATTTTTCACAAAAACGTGTATCAATAATACCTAGATTATTTTCCATTAATTGTTCATTAAGGTTTTCCCCATCACAATATACAACTCCAATTTCTCTTCCAAAACTACCTTGTCTTTGACCATCATCCATGTCTACTTCCGCATTTTCTCCAAGACACAATTTTACTACAAATTGCGTTGCTTCTTTAAAACCTGGATCACCTCTTTCCGGAGTGTCCACCAATGATAAACGTATTCGTATATCATTAATGTCTAAGTATCTCCATCCACAACATGATTAACTTTTCCAGCAAGTTCAATTTCATCAGATAATGTAGGTTTGGGAAGAGTTGGTTCTGATTCTTCCTTTTCTTCCTCTTTATTGTCATCTTTTATGTTAATAGGATAATTATTTTTGATATCTTTTGTATCACCATCATTTCCCTCTTGAATATCATTTTCCATGGGAAAAAGTTGTGCTTGAGAATTCATAGGAAAAAGTAAAGAAAATAAAAATACCATTATTGTTGAAATAGCAAATAAAATATTAATGTGTAATTGCAACGATTTAGATAAATTATTTATTGGTCCATATAAACAGATCCGTAATTGTAAAAATAAATAAAAATAAAGAATATTGAAGGTTTTAACAAAGAAATTATTTATTTCTTATTTCAATTGAATATTGGAGTATATTTTTATAAAAAATTGGATGATTGTATCCACTTTTACTAAGTATACACATATTTAAGAAGTATTTTGTACTATAATAATTATAGAAAAAGAAATGATGAAGTATGAACTAGAAAAAAATTCCTGTGAGGTATGTGGTAATAAGCCAGCAAATGCAGGTGTAAATGTATTTCACCAAGATGGAACTATCGAAATACATCATACTTGTTTAAAACACGTTCTAGATATTTATAATAAAATAGAAATAGAGAACAATAAAGTAAAATCAAAGTTAGTTGCAAATACCTCTATAAATTAATAATAATATCCTGCCATTTTGGCAGTATTATATCAAATTCTTATTAATACTAATTTGTTTGGCTGGATAACAATATGTACTTATCAATAAATAATTTGTTTTACACTGATCAGATACTAATCATGACACAAAATCGTTATGAAAAGACATATAACTGTTCATGTGGAGCCGCTTTTAATACCTTGAAAGAATTAGACAAACACAATCATGAAGAACATTGAATAAAGTTCCACTAAATCTTATTTTTCTTTTATTAGAATTCCTCTCTCAGTCTCACATTAGTGTTATACTCATTATATTTTACTAGGATGATATATCACATCAAAACCTTGCTGATTTATTGCATATACATAGAACAAATCTAACACAATATACGGACCGGTTAATGGAAAAAAATAAGATCTATAGAAAAATAAAAAGGAAAATACTTTGCTACTGATGATTGCCAGTGATCCAATATTAAATTCTTCAATATTAGCAGATACTGTTAGATATAACCTATTGCGAAAAACTGATAAATATGTAATTTTGAACGAGCAAAAGGAATCTGAAATTCCTAATAATTTTCGTCTAAGACCAGATCAAGTAGGTAAAATTCTATATGATGTTTATGACCACTTTATAGAAAAAATTATTTGAACCTCATTTCACGGAAAAAGATAAACTTGAAAAAATGTTATTTGAGTTTTCGAATAGAATAAGATCTTTTATTACTGAGGTAAAAAATCTGGCTTAGACCAATACAAGGAATACTTGAATCATTTTCACTCATCATTAAAAAACAAGAAAATTGTAAACATGAATATGTAAAGAAAACCAAGACAACTCATTTTCAATGTAAACTTTGCAATCATATTAAGAAATTAATAAAATTAAAAAATTAAATTTAATTCTCAATCTAAATTATTTATTTCCACATATGCAATTTATACACCAAATCCTCCTTAAGCATCGAGTGGACGAGACCAGCCACCTACTTGCAGGGCTTTCCCAGCCTTGGAATCGGCTAGGTTCCAACTGATCATGTGATCCATGTGAACCTTCACTGTTACGTCGTCGCCTTTAGAAAGATATGATGAGACATTGGCATCGCTTATTGCTTCCGGCATGATGTACTTTAAATGTATCATACGATTGATCCTGCGCGCTTCCTCACCTTCGACCAATTCTACATGACCTCTAATAAGTACTCCTTTGAGATTCAAACCAGCCTGTGATATGTCGATCATAACTGATGCACGTGGTCTAGCCCGGAGGTTTCGATATTTGTGTGTATGATGAGAGGTGGGAATACAGATATCATTCTCAATTCGCAGGAACCACATTGGAATCAGATGGATTCCCCCATCTTCGTCGATAGTTCCGAGGTTGGCAATGAGCGTCATCGAAAGAAGATTGTCGATCTCGACAGAGTCAAGTACAAGTGGTTTTTCTCCGGAGGATTGAGATGATGAGGAATGACTTGTCATATTCCTAATTCAATATCTACAGATTCAAGTTTTAATAATGTTTTGTTTTCGTGACTTATCATTATAATCTTTTAATTAATGAAATCACTAAGTATTGATTTATTTGTTATAGGTAGTATTAAACATGGATTTAAGGAGAAAGTACAACAAGCATTTTGTAATTATGTAGATATAAAAAATATAAAAGATAAAAAATACAGTGAGATGGACAGCAGAAATGAGTTCTTCTAGTAATAATGAAAAAGTAATATATCAAATATGGACTGATGGAAAAGGAAGTTTTGCAGTCAGAAAGAAGGAAAAGGAAGATGAAGAAAAAGTTTCACAATTTGAATATTCTGATTCACAAGAACCAGAAAAATATTCAAAACTAATAGATTCAAAAATGTGTTATGACGGTTCGATAACTGAGGAATTAGTCCAGGATTGGATCGAGGAACTAAAGGAAGAAGATGTTCTGGACCAAGATGGAAACCTGATCTATGTCTAATTCTAATACTAATATTTACCCTAAACCTTGTGTATATAGTGAAGTATTAGATTTTTTATCTATAATAATTTGATAAATTGTATCAAAAGTCCTTAAAAAGGAACTTATTTATTAATCTATTTGTAAAAGAAAACAATAAAACACTTTTTAATTTAGGTAAATAAAAATATATGAGAAAGATAAATTTTTCGTATCATTAGCTTGCTGCTATTTGTGGACCCTCAGAACTTCCAGGAGTATTGCTTATATTTATTGATATGTCAAATAATTGGTTTGATACAATAAATATATCGAAATTGCAAGGAGTATGATCCCACTATGTAACATAGACATTGTTGCCAGATACTGCTATTTGCAGATCCTGAGAACTTAGACTCACCTCATTATGGTTCATCAATATATTCAGTAGGTTGGTCAGAAGTATTTCAGTTAATGAATTCAGTAGTGGTTGAATGAAGAAAATAATAAAACCTTCAGAACAAATAATTATATTAAATGATAATTAAAAATCTAACTCTATCATTACCAAAATGAGTTTGGGAAATTATCAACATAGATTTTATTGGGTTAGGCGATACTCAAGCTGAACGAATTTAACATATTGTTATGTTTTTATTGTCAACCAAAGACTATTTTCAAAATTCTAATAAACTACATGATTATGGTGATATTCATGATAGTATGGATATTCTTGAGCTCATGATATTAACCACTGTTGAAGTATTAGAAGAAATATATAGTTACAGATGTTGAATGGAAAGAAAGAATGGAAAATAAAGTCAAAAGTTGATATAACAATAAACTTTTAATTAGTTATATTAACTTATATTTACATTCAATGTAAGCATTCAAAATCAGTTAATTCTAATCCTAAATCCCTTTGTAACCTTCGTATTCTTTTAGCATACATAATTTGTTTTTCAAATTCCCATTTATTGATAGCAATGCAATATCCAACCCAACATTTTTGTAAAGCTCCCCATCCCTGATTTGAATAAAAACCAGATGGTAGTACTTCATGGTATCTGGAGCCTTCTCTATTATATTTACCAAAATCCCATCTATTTTTCTTGTTAAAAAAAGTATTATAATTTCTTCGGTATTTGAAAGCGCCCATTAATAATATTATGTGATCTTCTAAACTATTTATAATTTAAAATCAAGCTGCTATTTAGCTTTACAATTTCTTGTAATTTTTACAATATTTTAGAATTTTGATGACAGGAATGGTATATACTTCCTCATACATTTTTGAGATTTATAATCGTTACGTATTTAATTGCATAATTAGATAGAACTTATTTTCCTTTTAATACTTTTTAATAGTAATAAAATAAACTATATTATTATAAGTGTTGATCTTATCAGATAAATATTGAAAATATATAGCATATTCTATAACCAAACTCCACGAGTAGGACGCGGGGAGTGGGATTCGAACCCATAAGGTTCACTTGGGGGTTCTTACTATTATAATTTATTACTATCAATAGTAGGTTAGATGTACAGTTTTAAGAGAGATATAGAGAAGGCTTAATGTTTTACTTATATGATTGAAAAATCCATAATTAGTATGGAGGGGATGGGATTTGAACCTCTTACTGCTAGTCATGGAATTGTACTTCTTTATCGTTTTATTTTTCTACGTGATCAAGTTGTACAAACTAACGAGTTGACATAATTCTCAAGTCAAAGGAAGATCTAGTAACAATTTGAAAGAAAATATATGCTGCAGTTGGCAAAACAATAGATGATAAATAATGGAAAAACAATTTTGTATATAGCAACATCCTTAGACGGGTATGTAGCTGGACCAAATGATGAGATCGAATGGTTAAATCGATATAGTAATGTTGATTTTGGATTAAAAGAATTTTTGACCGGAGTTGGGGCAATAATTATGGGTAGACGTTCTTATGATATTGGAGTTGAAAAGAAATGGTTCGGTCAATATGATTATGGCGCTCCAATATTTGTAGTTTCTCATTATAAGCCGATATCAATTAATAAAGATGCAGAGTTTATTTTTGTGACTGAAGGTCTAGAAGCAGCTCATAAACAGGCAAAATCAAAAGCTAGAAATAAAAATGTGTGGATATTCGGTGGCGCAAATATTGTACAACAGTACCTGCAAATGAGTTTAATAGATGAAATAAGCATTGGCATTACTCCAACTCTTCTAGGCAGTGGAAAACGACTATTTGACAATATTGGTAAGTATATAGAGCTTACCTTGATTAATACTAAACAATATGATGAAGATCTTGTGGAACTTAATTATAAGATAGATACATGAATAGACTTTATCACAAAACAACTAGCTGCATATTACTAATAGAATGTTAAAAAATATAGTAAAAGATAAAACATGTTTTACAAAACATGAGTATTTAGTGTATAGATGAAGGATCTCTAGTCCTCAAAGAGGCAGTCACAAGTGATGCCGCTATTTGCGAGACTGTTTTCTAATTAATTTTGCTTAGAATCCATTTGCACTTTCCGCAATTTGACAAAAACTAATGC
>DASQLB010000055.1:0-2590 GCA_035630235.1 Nitrososphaeraceae archaeon
ACATCTCCAAATTTTTCAACGTCTTTTAGTATACGTAGTATATACAATTCTGCCCCTGTTGAATTAGATAAAGCGACAGCATAATTAAGGGCTATATTTGATATATCTTTTCCATCGTCAGTAACCAGTATTTTCTTAAAAGAAGGGATGGTATCTTTTGAAATTTGATGACCTTCTATATCTGATATACTACTTCCATCAGGATTTATAATTTCTTTGCCATCGGAAGTTGGAATGTATTTATCACTACTCATAATATAATGTTTGATTACAAATATATAACTTAGTTTGATAAGAACATATTTTTATAAAAGATTATTGAACTAGACTCTACAATAAACGTCTATTACCTATTCGTAATGTTAATACCAATGCATTTTAGCTACTCTATCAGCTAAACCATAGACATCAGCTAAATCATAGACTATTCTTGCTTCAATTTTCTCTATTATGGATATTTTTTATTTGTAATTCTATCCTGTATTGCTATATTTTATTTTCAAGAGTTCTTTTTTAGTGATGAAAAAATCTTGTTGCGTCTTGAGATTATATTTATTGATACATAAGATAGAGAAGTAGCAGCTATAGAAGTTATTATGACTGCTTCAAAAGGTCCAAATCCCCATAACAATAATTCATATAGTATTATCCATCGTGATAGATTATTAACAATATCAAATATAGACCACGCAAATATCATCTTTTTTATTATCTGTTTTAGAATAACGAAATTAATCTGGCTAGTAACTTTATTGGTGTATTTTCGTTTGGTATCGATATGAAAGAGAACTATAAAAGATATTTTATAAATTATGAATCCTACCAA
Organism: Nitrososphaeraceae archaeon; assembly: GCA_035630235.1. Taxonomy (GTDB): domain Archaea; phylum Thermoproteota; class Nitrososphaeria; order Nitrososphaerales; family Nitrososphaeraceae; genus TH1177. Next base: position 827 of record DASQLB010000055.1, read on the forward strand.
GACTGTTATTGTAGAAATTAATACATCACTAGGAGAATATAAGGCATATAATTCAGCTATTACAGCACTAGCTATAAAACCAAAAATGCCAGCAATAAGTAAATTCCTATTCATTATAATAGTTTCTCTATATTTTTGATAAAAATTAGTAAGAAGAATATCGATAATTTTGTTATTATTGACATTATTTTTTTTGTCCAACTAACAATTATCTATATACACACAACTCTTTATGTCTTTAAATAGACAATTCACCTAAATTAGAAGTATAATTTTAAGATGCATGAGAGGGCTATGATAATAATGTGAGATTAACTTTAGCCATAGTAATATTTACTTTCATAATTCTATACCAAACTTACTTTCATAATTAGATAATTACAATGAGAACTGATTGAATATCCTACTCGAGTTCTATTCATTACCTGATAATTTGAATCTCATAATGGAAAGATATGGATTGGGAAGACACCAAACAGCATTTTTGTATTTTACCTTACCAAGAAATAATCATTAAAAATAATTTAAAACTGTTTCTAATAATAAATGCTAAATACTATGTAATAGAACCCTACTACGAGGAAGGCTCTACTCCCGACGTGGCCGTACTTTCTAGGGTTCATCTAATTTATCTATGTTCAGTTAAATGATTGTAATGATTATCTATACTACAGCCTTGTTCTTTAAACCATTGTCTTGTTTTATCTATATAACCTTCATTGAAAATATTTGAAACACCTGATTATAATAATTCACTAAAGGGTAGATGCTAATATTACCGCTTTTTAAAAAATGTATTGAATAGATTAACTAACCAACTACATGTTGCATTTCAAAATGTTCTTTTCTTTCTTCCTTTGTAGTAAATTGAATTAAGCATACAGGACATTGAATTATAAAATTTATTGACATAATATAGTTACACATTCACTACTATTATAGTAAGTGATTCTAATATTCTCTCAGTAATAAAATTTTTACTTTGTTTCTAATAACATTATCAAATTTCCTTTTTTCCTTTTACCTTATTCTCTTTTACCTCAAAGAGTAATTCAAAGACCTGAACGATAGGTACTAAGTTTAGGGTTGAGGCAATTTTATTTGAGGTGGTATTTATGTTTATGGGTGAGCTTAGAGTGATTCTGGTCATATTTGTTTTTCAGATTATGGTATTTGTGTACATCCGTGATGGTATAGTTCAGATGTTGCTATTTGATATTCTTCTGGATACCCTCATAACATGTAGTTGATTGGGCGCTTATTATTAGAGACTATTACCATCTTATTCAAGAAAAATAGAATAAATACCTGTTACTAATAATAAAATACCAAAAAATAATAATATATTTTTTTTTAACATATAAGTATATGATTTAAATAATATAAATACTTCTATACAATTTTAATTATTATAAAATTAGTATTAAAGCATATTTTTCTAGCATAAATGTCAAATTTCTGTTTTATTTCTTATCTTGGACCTTCAGAAATTTCATACTAAACCGTTAACCAATTAACTTGTTTCTTATCTACTATCTCAACCATAAACACATCATTAGCTAATATTTTTTATTTATTAGTTAAATTTACCTTCAAGTTTGTATTAGAATTGGTGTTAAATACTCAAGGATGTACATTCAATATTTTCATAAATGATAATAATGGCTTTGATTGTTTAGTTCATATATTTTGCGACTATGTCTAAAAGTTGATGCATTCTTAGTGGCTTAAGAAAAAGTTCTAAATTCAAGTTATTATTTACAA
>DASQLB010000056.1:0-3977 GCA_035630235.1 Nitrososphaeraceae archaeon
TTCAGTTATTAAAATTTACCATTGGAGTAATTACAACTATTTCTATTATTATATCTACAGTCTATTACATCAAAATGATAAGACAGGTAACAAAATGGCAAAACATAAAGACACAAACTTAACATTATTATATTATTACAAGTTTTAATGCTGATTCTATTGATTCCAACATTTTTGGCTCGAAATTTTTAACAAAAATGAGTATATAAAAAATCGACCAAAAAAGTACGCGCCCAAATTAAAATATTTGAACAGCTTATTACCAATTATGCAATATTATAGGTTTAAAAAAAGCTGTTTTATGGATCTTGTTCTATAGTTTTACCTTGATTTTTATCAGCTCCATATTTGGTTATTTTTATGGCCAACCAAATCACTTCTAGCCATAATAACTCTTGGACTTTTAGCTGGAATTTCGTCGTTTATTGTTGTTTGGTTCAGGGTGTCAAAGGATCGTTGTCAGGAATGCTTTACGGATAACCTCATAACAGACCAAATTATCCACATATTGAATATGCCACAGATTCCAGATACGCTTAAAGAATTTTGTGATCAATTACGTTCATCCACTGATACTCAATCAGAAGATGAAGGACAATATCTAAAAGTGCAAGGTCTATTGGAATTCGCCGAAGTGCTTGCAAACCAGCAAGAACTAGTATTGAACTGCCTAGTAATACATGGGGTTATCGGTAAACCTACCATATAAAATTTAGAGGTAATTTGGAATTTCTTGCCAAAATTTCAATCTTGAATGAATATAGTGTTTTTAAACATAGTTCGGCGTATAAAATATTTAATATTTTTTATAATTTTTTGTCATGGCTATCGTTCAGTCTAAATTCTTAAATTATTCAATCGTTCCTTAATTATTAATTACTGGAGTCGAGCGCCAGGAGTGGGACTCGAACCCTGCAACCATATTCATGGGTTGATACAATTTGATTATACAAGAAAAGTAGTTTTAGTTAGATTTCAATCCTATATAGTTCGATTAAAACTTTGGACATGGTAAGCTATAAACAACATCTTAAAATCATTTCAATCCAATATAGGATAAAAATATTTTCAGAGGGAGTGTATTACGAACTATCGAAATTATTTTAATCCTATATAGTCCGATTAAAACATTTTCAGAGGGCTTTGCCGGCAAGCAATAACAATATTTCAATCCTATAATAGTCGATTATAACTTTATTTTGATGAATCTTGATAACTTTTAAAAACCGCGGATCACATTTCTCTTAAGATTATTTATATCTAAAAATTTTATTAAAATTACAAAAAAATGTAGTTTTTGAAATATTTCAATACTTGTCATAGGTTTCAATAGAAAAATGGCTTTTATTCTTAATAGTTCGAATAAAACCTTCTTTTCTACGTTTGATCTCTTCTTTTGTAGTTGTCTTTCAATCCTATTATATAGTTGAAGAATCTGATTCAAAGTTAGGAATCAGTCTTAAAATAGAATTTGAATCAATATTAAAATTGTAATTATATAATATTTTAAATCTTTTAACTAGGATTTCAAATCAATTTTGTAATATATTCCAACTTGACCTTCATCACAAGATATAGACGCAAATGGTCGATTTTATATTATCTACCAAATGCGATGATTACAAGTTCAACTAATCAATTGTAATAACGAATTAAATAAGCGTTTAACAGCTTGTGTTTTGGCATTCATTATTAGAACGATCAATAGTGTAATAACGATCCTATAATATATTGAAATTTCTATAACAATATAATCTATACAATATTTCCATATAACTCTCTAATTAGACTCCACGAGTTGGACGCCGGGAGTGCGACTCGAACCCTGCAACTATATTCGCGGGTTTATATTATTAGAATATACTAAAAGATTCAATGAATTTTTGGATGTGCTAAAGCGTTTTCTTAAAATTATTGTTACAGAATTAGCATGGAGGGGATGGGATTTGAATCCATTACTGCTGTTCATAGGATTATACGCTACAATATAAGATATAGAAAAAGTTATGAAGTATTGTAGTTCTTTATTATCTTGAGCAATTATAATTCTTATAGTTACAATTACTTGTTATTATTATTTGATGTTCTAACTATCAATGCTACACCTATCAAAATAACAATTTTCTGAGGATGCATTAAGAATTGGGGATATTTATTTTAGATTAGTTGTTAAAACTATTACAGGTAAAATTATAGAATGTGTTTTAAAAGTTAGTGTGACTTATAATTGGCATGAATTCACTATGGAAAAATAATATCAATGGTTCGATCTAACAATAAAATGAATTATCAAGAATCTATAGGATTTGTCAATATTCCAAGATCGTGTGTTGCATTTTCGAGAAGTAAAAGAAAAACAATTATAGTTGGGAATAGAAATACGCTAATGAAAAATAGATTTTTGGCTAAATCTATAGATACTGTAATCCAAAAAGAGGGTTTTATTAGTTGGACTAAAGATTAATACTAATTCATTATAAACAATTAGCATACTCTTATTTTATTTTAACCATATCAAAAAATTATGTCTACTTATATATCCTTATATATTTTATATAATGCCTACCTCATTATGCCGCAAACTAAACCCATTGTAAGTATTGAGAATGTTGTCGCTTCTGCAACTATTAATCAAACGGTTAATTTAAATCAAATCACACAAATATTTCCAGATGTTGAATATCACCCAGATCAATTTCCGGGTCTTGTTTTTAGACTTAAATCTCCAAAAACTGCTACTTTAATTTTTAGCTCAGGAAAAATGGTATGTACAGGAGCTAAATCAGAAGATCAAGCAATCAAAGCCGTCAAAAGTGTCGTTCAAAAGTTGAATAATGGAGGTATCCAAATCGAAAATGAACCCATAATTGAAATACAAAATATTGTTGCATCCGTAAGTTTAGGAGGCAAAATTCACCTAGAATTAGCTGCTAGAGTTGTTCCTCGCAGTATGTATGAACCTGAACAATTTCCTGGATTAATTCATAGAATGTCAGATCCCAAAACAGTTATTCTTCTGTTTGCAAGTGGGAAGTTAGTTTGTACAGGGGCTAAAAAAGAAGCAGAAGTATATCGTGCTGTACATAATCTTCATAACTTATTAGAAGAAAAGAACCTTATGATATATGAAGGGTAATTATTATTAGATTACAAAAAGGAAACAATTATGAATTGGATTAAAAATAAATTATTTTTAAATCAATTTAGATATTATAAAATTTTGTTCGTTCTAAATGTTCTCAATGCAGATATTCTACTAAAAAATAATGTGGATTAAGGAGTTCGCCTTTTTTCTGATCATCTACAATAACAAGATCCTTTATTAGTTAAATCTTATGACAAGTTTTACCAAATAATAGAGTTAATTAAACTTGTAAAATAGATATGATTAAGAATAGTTGGAAGAAACAAGAAATCTATCCAGAGAAAAACAGGAAGGATCTATGGAATTTACATCAACAACTTTTAAAGGCTTAAATGCATTGGCGATATAGCTTATCATGATAAATAAATACTGTAAAACATTAAGGGGGCTGGATAGACATATTATCACAACATTTCGAAATAGATTAAGTGATCTAGAAATAGCTATACATACTCTAAATGATATCCCAATATGTGATAAAAGCAATATTACTACTAATGGATCTACTCATGATAAAAATTTCATTCTATCGATAATAAAAGTTTTAAAAGACATAGACTGGTTAGCTCAATATAAAAATGGAAAATACAGCAGGACAATGAAATTTCAAGTAAATACTCACTTTACTAATTAAGGTGTCATGAAATGACTGGTATATTCTTGGTGGGGACAGTTCTAAAGGTTTAAGATCATTTCATATTTTGATTCTCAAAAAACTATCATATTTATATACTTAGTATACTGATGAGATAATGAAAACACCTCTTATACAAAGTCTATTCACAAAACCTCATTCACGTATTAGACAAATTTGAAAAGTCATTATTACATA
>DASQLB010000057.1:0-4828 GCA_035630235.1 Nitrososphaeraceae archaeon
CAGAAAATGGGAAAGTCGAAACAACAGTAAAATTAAATGATGATCCAGAAAAAATAAAAGAAACCATAACAGGTCAACCAGGAGACAAAGTTAAAGTATGTTTAGAAGAATCAAATGATAATTCGAAATATTGCCAAACTATAATATTAATAAGCCAATACTATCAATTAAATCAGCCCAAACTTTACCATTATCATCAATATATGATGCACCTAGATTTTTTGATGAGAAATACTATTCTTATTATTATTCGAATTATCCTAATTCTAAGGCTGGATAATTACCTATTGTTAATAATTTAATACCTAAATATTCAATAAATAATATAAAAAATAGTTTTTTTCCAGTTTCTTCGGAATTTTATTGTTAACATTTTAATTATATTAATAAATAATTGTAAAATTAGGTGAAGAAGCAGTTAATATTGTCAATAATATTAAATGTTAATGAAAATTTAATTTAATTGTAATGGAACATTGAAAGTATTTTTATCTATTTTCAATATTTAGACATTGATTGCACTTTATATAATATAAATAAAATTCTGAATAATGATGTCTTTTACAATAAAAAATTACATAAAATTATTAACACATTAGTATAATGTTCAATCTACAATTGAATTATTAAATAAGATGTTAATGTTATGCTGTTGAGAATCATGTCTAATAATATTAATATTAAAGAAAACTCAAAAAATAGTCCTTCATCTTTTAGCTTTAAATATGTAGAATCAGGAGGATTGGCAAACAATTATTTAGTTATTTCTTTTGATTCTGATTCTAATGATCTTAAAGTATCAGCAGATATTAGTGGTGCCAATTTAAATCAAAAACCTTTAGAAGAGTCTGAAAAAACTACTTTAATAGATACAATTACAAAAAAAGATTTTTTTAATACAGAATCTACCTATGTTACGGAAAAGGAAGATGAAGATAATACCGCAATTTCATCTTCCCTTACCGTTACAATAGATAACGACATACATACTACTGTATGGACCAACAAGTCCAAGGATGTCCCACAGGGATTAATTGAAATCACAAATGAAATAAGAAATATCGCGCATGGAAAGAAAATGGTTTAAAAGGCGTTTTAATTTTAATTATTACTTTATATAAATTATTTAAAATATAATAAAAAATGTATTTTTAATGTATCCTAAACTATTAACTGTCTCTTAAGATTTATCCATTTATATTTTCCTTCTGTTTTTATAGATCATTTATCTGAGAATGTGTTTACATCTAAATCTTAATATGAAATCGTTATAAATTCTTTGACCTTCTGTAATAGCTGTTTCTTGGTTTAAAATACGAAAACTCAAACGTAATATTCTATTGTGCAGAATAAATTGTAGATAAAAAATCTCTCGTTTCAGTTAAATATTAGATAAGAATGAGATAAAATATTTGCCTAACTTTTAGTTCAATGTAAAGTACCTAACTTAATATTTCATACTAATATGTATAACACAATTAATTCATTACTGATAGCATGAAACGAGTGATGAATTTTTTTGGGAATATAGATTATTTTTCCTGGATTAACTTCATTTTTAATTCCATCTATTTCTATTGTTCCTCTCCCACTTATTACGTAATAAATTTCATCTGAGGTATGAGGCTGTTGAGTATCTTTCTGGTCTTTCTTCAAGTTTATTATCCCAACTGCCATAGTTGGTGTATCCATTACATCAATAAAATATCTTGATTTAGGCAAATTTGACAAAAAAGTATCTAAGTCAAAAATTTTAGAATGAGACATTTATAAACAAATTAATTTTTAACTATCATATAAATTTTTTATATACTCATTTACATAGTTTACTAAATTTTACAAGTTTGTAGGAGAAAATACAAAAATTATAGTCTATAACATTTTTTAATTGCTTGTATTATATGATAATATACCTTCTGACGTTCTATCTAACAAGTGATATTTCGTATCCGCAATTTCTGTTATATTGTAAAAGTCAAATTTGTTATCAAAAATTAATACAAATATAGTAGGAAATTCTAATCTATTATTGCGAGAATATACCCACTGAGAAAGGTGTTGTAGAGAAAGAGGTATTATTTTCAATATAATTTGGTTGAACATTTTGACGATGGTGCAATTTATTTCAACTTAACATAAGGAAGAATACAATACAAAGAGATTAAAATGGAATTATATAGTATTACCTTTACCATTTAATTAATAATGTCTACTTCTCTCTATCTTTACTTATTCTTGTTGTTGTAGTAAAAATAAAAGTTATCGTTATGTTATCTTTAATTGGGATTTTAGGATATCGGTAATAACATCCTACCAACAACAACAATTAGAAATCTGATTTTATAAAATCCAATATTTACTATTAATAATTAATTAAAGTGGTAGGAATTATTTTACTAGTTATTTTCTTTGTCTCGCTAAATATAATTTGAGCCACATATTCATCTATTCCTAGTTTTTCTGCAATATTGGAAGGCCCGCTCTCTAAGATCTTTTCAATTGTAAAACCTGCATCCTGTAACGCTTCAATTAATCCTTTTGAGATATTAACAAGTTTTAATCTATCATCTTTCAATCTTGCTATTTTTGTTGTTGGTGATAACTGAGTAAGTTGATAACCCAAAGATAATTGAAAATTCGGATCCTTTACCATTATTTTAAAGGACTCATCATCCTCACTATTACTTTTGTTCATAATAGTAATATATAAATGAACTACAAAATATAAATAGAGGCAAAAATTTTTTAACTGTGACAGGGTAATATATTTCTCGGTTTCACTATACTTGATAATAATAAATGGTATTCTATTGATATAATAATAATAAATGGTATTCTATTGATATAAGAAGTAATCTATATAGTGAACAAGAGGAATCACAATAAAATTCTGTCAATAATAGGATTTTTATGATGAGATGGATAGTGTAGGATGAAAATAGGAGAAACATACATAATTGAACAACAACTACAAGAAATGTCACGTCAGGATGACATGACGGTGATGAGAAAGGAAGAAGTAGTACAAAAATACGTTGTAGAAACAAACCAAATATAGTTGAAGAGAAATTTTACTAAATGATCCAATAATGTTGATGACGATAATCCCAAGTAATAGATCTACTTACAAAAAGTGCTAAAATAAATAGCTATACAGTATTATTTATAGACCTGAGATTTGATATTAGAACATCGAATACATTAACAACTATTCTTTCACATTACATTAATATAAGTAAATTACTCATAATAATATGAAATATAGAAGTAGGACAGAAATAGTGGGTAATATACTGGATGCTGCAAATGGAGGAGCGACTAAGACAAAAATTATGTACACAGCTTTTCTAAGTTATAACCAATTAAAGGAATATTTTTCTATTTTGATAGAAAACAATCTAATAGAATATCTTGATGGAACTAGAACATTCAAGACTACTGAAAAAGGATTAAACTTTCTTAAAATGCATAACGAAATTGGAGAATTATTCCAAAATACCATAAAAAATTGAATAATCGATCTATTTTTTTAATATACTACAACATACAATGTTCTCTATTATCCTAAAATTCATAATATTTCCATTACTAGTAGAATATAATAAATCAGTTTCAAGTATAGTCATGTTAGAATTTTTAGATTGTGTATAAACTTCTTCAAAAGAAAATTCCCAGCTTACTATAAATAAGGAAAGGAAAATGATGGCTAAAAATGTTTTCAACAATTTACTTTTAGTTCATATTATTGAATTTAATTGGAATAATTATCTAAAAGTTATTTCCATTTGAAATCATGTTTAACAATGTTTGTATTATGTGATTATATCTACTTTTTCTGATATAAACGATCTATTATGTTTAATATATGACTATTATTACTCAACATTTTCTAAGATAATAATATTGGTATATACTCTAGGATAAGATGATACTGCTATTTCATTTATTGGTATTTTTGTTTATTGAATCATCTATATTTGATGCAACACTATTATTAATAACTAGTTTTAGAATTGTCTATTACTACATAGATTCAGAGATATCCAGTCTTACAGGAATTTTTATATATCATTAACTAAATGTAATCTTGATGGTACATGTAACAACTGTGGTCATCTTTATAGTTAGTGTCTTTATCTTGACTGGAAATTTTATCCCTAAATATGATGTTTTTGCTCAAGTTATATCAGATGATTTAGAAGAGTCTAATGTCTATATTCAACTATCTAATCTATTAGATAATACTGAACAGAATTTAGGTAATGTTACTCAAGCGATTAACTCTGGAGAAAAGGATGCCGCATTAAACATTATATCTAATATAACTACAAATATTCAAGAAATACGAAATGGGTTAAATCTAATCGTGGATAATCCAATTCATGGTGGCGATTAGATTAGTAATAATTTAAAATATTTAATTTTATATTATTTGAGAATTATAATTACAATTTGAAGATATTGTCAACAGAATTATCTGAGTAAAATTCACCATCTACAATAATTTATCAGTTAAAAGAAGATCCATCTGCTAATGCCTTGTTTACAATAGCAGATGATAAAAAGGACTAAGATGAAAACAAATATTATTTTTATCAGACATAAAATTTAATAAAAAAAAGGAAAAGATAGTGAAATTTACTGGTTTGGTTCTACAGTTATTTTTGAATCTGGCATTTCTAAAGAAAGTTGTGTCTTAGAATTTATGGGAATAGTAATATTACCTAGAGTAATTTTTTGATCATCATCGTTTGTTGCTGGTTTTGCTACTTCTGAATTATCATCTTTTTCTTCTGTTGTTGCTGCTGGTGGTGATGCTAATGATGAT
>DASQLB010000058.1:0-3303 GCA_035630235.1 Nitrososphaeraceae archaeon
ATTTTTCGGCGCCGAAAAATTAGTAAATTAAATCTAAAAGCTTATTTATTTATTAAGAAATTCTTACAATGATAAAAAATCTTAAATAGACTTTATTACCTATAATAAATAGAGGATGTTGTAACCTCACTGGTGATTAATTCCCACCGAGTTATTACAATTGGGTAACCGTTTATTGGCTATCCACCGTTGAACAACAACAAATTACACAAGAATGCAATTACTCCTGCTACCTGTACGAGTAGCAGGAGTATTCCTACTACCGTTGAACAACAACAAATTACACAAGAATGCGTAATTTTTTACTAGCAGGAATAATTGCACTATTAATTTAAGAATGGATGAATATAAATATTTTGAAACAAATACGAATGTCACAATGGTTCTTTTTTTAACATTAACAAACAACACATTTCACAAACATTATACAATATTTTTTAGCAATTGTACAAGTCGCAGGAATAGTTACACTATTTTCTCCATCATTTATGGTCTGTAGTACACAAGTCGAATTACCTGATGAATTAAGTACACAATAAGAAATTATATAGAAATGATAATTACGTTAAAGACCTATCAAATGGCAAAGACTACAACTATTACAAATCAACAGATCATAGTAGTATAATCAAAATAGATTATAACTAATCATAGTAATATCTACTTTCATAACTCTTTATCAAACTAATTTTCATAGTTAGATAGTTGTAATGAGAACTGGTTGAATATCATACTAGAGTTCTATACTATGTGGTAGAACCCTACTACATGGAAGGCTCTACTCTCGACCAGCTTGCTTAAAATATAATAGAACCGTTCTGTTTGAAGGCGAATCCGACTAATGACATTTATAATCAGGATTTATTATGAAAAGATATAACAAGATTATTGATTCTTAATTATTATATGACCTTTATACTTCCTAAACAAATCCCTAATGTCTTCTTGAATTTCAAGACTGGCATTATGTTATAGTTTTGTTAAGTTGAAAATCTGTATATATGCCAATTTATTTAGTCCATTACAAAATCCTATTAGTTATTTAATACTCTAATATTTTTCCGCATTATATTGAATTGAATAAAACGATAAGGGATTGAAAATGAAAATATTCATTCTCTAAATCTGTCCTACAGAATATGTTACTGTACTATTTCTTGTAGAACAAATTTATTTTTTTATTGTTATTATATTATGTTCAGCATATGCATTGCATTTTTATTAAGTTATCTTTTATATAACTTATTCTTCAAACAACAGCATTACACCAGTATCATCCATAGATATACTTTTTACATCTATCGAATCATTTTGTGATAAAAATTCATTAATCTGTTTTTCAGCTTCTGATTTTACTACATTAAAGTATTTCAATTTTGGTTTTTTCGTTGGTTCCATAATATACAATGGTTTTAGTTATAAATAAATCAAATATGGCTCATTTATCTTTTGATATAATTTTACTCCAACCTTTATAATTGATGAAAGCCAATAGAGACTACGATGTGTGAAACATACAAAATTCCAAAAAAAGAAGTCGTCCCTAATAAAAAACTTGAAAAAGAAAAACAACATAATCAAGAAGAGACGCCATTAACGGTAACTACTTAAAAAAGCATTAAATTAACCAATTTTATTGTAATCGTAGCTCTTTTTGAATAGATGTTAGTATAATGGATGAACTAAAAAATCAGGCGTCGAAAATCAAACAAGAACAAGAAAATCAATTAGAAGAAATTACAAAAACATCATTGGACCAGAAGGATGCAGATGATATAATAAATATATATGAAAAAGAAAAAAGGAAACTTGAAGAAGAACTCTCTGGTATAAATTTAACGCAGAATATTTAATAAAATTTCATTTTTTTATATTTTCAAATATAATAAGTTTCTATTAAGAAAAGCTATATACTATGTAGTAGTATTTCTACATGGGACTCCTCTTTTAGAACCGCTATCGGTATTATTCTGATGTAACCATTTCTGCTAAATATATACAAATATACCTCATTATTATGATTATTCAATTTTAATTTTCTTTGAATGTGAAATATGAAACTTATTATACCACAATAAAGCTCCTGAAATTATAATAAAATCTGTTATATAGAAGATCTTCCAAAACCAAAGATTTTCAGAATTGCCAGTTACAAAATCTTTAACATATCCATCATCTGCTATTGAATTAACCAGTATTGATAATGAAAAAAGAGACCATGTGATATTATACTCATAATCTTTACGTAAAGTTACCAGTATTATTGAAGAAGGTACTATTAATATAAAATCTAAAATAGGATACAAAATAGTTACTATGATTGCTATAAAATCATCGTCAGAATGAAAATCATAAGAAAGAATATTAACTAAATTATAACTAATAAAAATCACTGTAATAATTGATACTACAATAACAAGTTTAGATTTTATTTTAATGTGTAAAGAACGTATTACTATAAATAAATGTAAAGAGAGAAATCCATATCCCGCAAACCATAAAGCATCTGTAATAGTTACAAGTCTTTGTTCTTCTAATCCCAATGCATAATAATTATATAAAAGTGTAAAATCTGCAGAAAACCATGATATAACACCTAGAGCCAGAAACAGATATGATTTACCATGAAGTCCATGAATTCCATATTTACATATAACAATAATACATAAAATTGAAGCAGTAGCTGCAGTTATGTTTAATGTCCAAAGTGAAACAGAATGCTTATTACTGTATTCTTCTGAAAATATTACAATAACATTTGCAATGATTATAGCTATTACAATTGAGAAAATAAAATATTTTAGTGTTAATCTATGGCTGGTCTTTTCTTCTGAAGACAAAGGTTGTTGAGGATATGATATTGTCTTGGTTGTATTAAGGATTCATTTGTAATCTAGTTAATCATTTAATCATAGAATAGAAATTGAAAGATCGCATAAAAAGAGAATTTACGTGGTTAATGTAAAAACTACAATCCAGTATAGTTAGTAATTTAGTATATTCTAGATTATCAAGATAATTCTAAAATAAGTTTCTAACGGTAAAAGCTAAATACAATGTAATAGAACCCTACTACATGGAGGGCACTACTCCCGACGGGCCCGTAGTTTTCTCGGGTTCACTATATTTACAGAGAATATGAAAGAAATATACTAGTATACAACGATTGAAAAACGTAATATTTTGAAATTATTTATGAAATGAAATGTAAAACTATAGTTAAGAGTAAGATAATATTTGCTTATTAGAGATATGAATAAAAAGTTAAAAATAGCAATTGGAGGGATTATTGCAGTTATTGTA
>DASQLB010000059.1:0-12625 GCA_035630235.1 Nitrososphaeraceae archaeon
TTATTATTATTATCGGTCCAATATTTTTTTAAAGATTTTAATACATTTTCCTTTGATGGTGGTACTTTGTATATTTCCTCTGACCAATTTACTTTTTCAATACCTTGCATATGTTTAATTTCTGAAATAATATCTACCAAACATTCACTATTATCATATACAAATTCTGCTACTATATCCGAATTTCCTACATGTATAGAGACTGATAATACGCCATCTAATTTCGATATTGTATCCGCTATCTGTTTTAAACTTCCATCTCTTAGATAAATATGTAATATGCCCTTTTTAATTCCTAATATTTTAAAATTTGGAATATATTCTTGATTTATTATCTTTGAAAGTAATATTATTCTGGTCCTCCTCTGAATAGTGCTAAGCGGTATTTTTAATGTAGATGAAATTTTTTTATTATCATATCCAAGAATAAGCAAAGTAATTATTTTAAAGTCCACCTTATCGAACTTGAGTTTGTCATTATCAATACTACTTACACTTTGCAATTAACGGTAACAGAACCTAGAAAAACTTGTCATATTATATATCTAATTATATAGTAACAACATCATTAATAACATTTTCTACTAAAAATGGTGTCTTGATACATAATTGAACAAATAAATGATTGTCATGCCATATTATAAAATGAAAATTAATGTTAAAATCATTTGAGCATTAAACTTCCCTACAACATTTACATTTCCTAACCCATTACTAGTAATGTTAATTCTAATCTTTTAGTAAACTATAGAATCAATCTAAAACATCTTTCTATTACTAAATTAATTTAAACGTCAGGAATATCAAAATTTCAAGATTTTTGTTATTAACAAATATTATTATTCATAGAAGATATAGAAATTTACAAATATAGGAAAAAAGAAATTTAATAAAATTGTTAACGATTATCACTAAAATACAATACAAGGTAGTCTAAAGAGTTCAAAATAACGTATCAGAGTTATTAAAATCTAGGTTGCTTTAAAAATCTATATCCATTGTGCCTAAAATCTAAAGAAAATAAATTAATTAATAGATTTGCTTAATAGGTTCGACACCATTATAATATGTTAATGGAGTTTACGCATCATTTTAACAAATAATATTGATAATAAACAGAATTATATATTATTAGTAGATGATGAAGATGATATCCTTAACCTTTTCTGCGATTGTTTACAGGCTGTAGGATATAATATAGTTTTTTTTGATAATCCCCTTGAAGCGTTAAATTATCTTAACAGGGATGAGAATATTATTACTAATTGTTCTCTAGTCATAACAGATTATAGAATGCCTCAAATGTCAGGAATTGATTTAATAGAGAAAATTAGAGAAAAAGATACCAACTGTAAAGTAAAAATAATACTTAGCAGTGCATTCATTAAAAGGGACCTTATTCTTGATAATACCAAAATAAATAGTCTAAGCATTGATAAAATAATTGAAAAGCCTATACGTTTAGAAATATTAAAAGACGAAGTACAAAAATTAGTGAGAGCTACTCCATTATCCAAATAAAATATTTCTATAAAATAAATCAAAAGTCTAATAAATAGATTTTAGTGGTAATTGTTGTTTGTTGTAAATTATCTCATAATTTATTGTTAAAAAATAGGTTCTGTTTGAAGTTCTTTGGACTGAAAGACCAACCTAGAGGACATAGAGCTCATGAGCCTCACTGAACCTTCTGTTTTGTTACTTTAAGAGCTTCACAATATCTCTAATATTACGGAAAACTAATTATTGTTAAATTAATTTCAGAAATTTGATAATAAAACTAATAGTGGACGCTACGACGTGCAGAACTCCGCCCTAATATATTGTTAAATATAGATCAATTCTATTGTTAAAAAATTGATCCTTGCCCCGAGTTAAGACCAATCAACTATGAAATCTTGTATAAAAAGTAGCCCTCTATATTTTCAGCAAATTTCTACGATTATGATTAAGCCTGATTAGTTTCATCCTCTTTTTTCTTAAATAAAAACCATTCTTTGGAATCTTTATAATCATCTTTTTGAAGACCTGCACCCAATCCTGACAATATACCAGTTATCATTGGATTTTTTTTGTATAAACTAGATAAACCTAGCAAAGCACCAATTGTTCCATGATGCAATCTTCTATTGAATAAATATGTTTTAGGTGGATTTTCTTTTGAATTCCAATATGATGTTAACATATCCGCAACTGAGAACCCTAGTTTAAATGGCTCTTGATTATTATTATCTTCAATCTCATTAAGCATTTTAGATTCAAACTTTCTTAAATTATCGTACATTGTTTCTTTTTCTTGCAAATTTTGTTTTAATATATTAATTGCTCCTTTTGATTTGTTTCCTTCATCTATTTTTAATATTTTTTTATATGCGGAAATTTCTTCGTTTTTTATTAATGCATCTTCTTGTATATTTAGTATCTCGACTTCTTTAGGTGTCAGAGGAGTGTCATTATTATTATAGTCATGGGCATTCTCAATCAAAGAATTATTATTTTTTTTCGTTGTTTTGCTGGCAGTAGTTGTTAGAGAACTCAAAGAAATTATATCTGCTTTTGAATCTGTTGGCGTTCTGCCATAATCAGTAATTAGATTTGTCAACCTTTTCTGTTGTTCTTTTTCTTGCAGTAAATGCTCGTCTAATATTTTTTTAGAATCTTTTATTGGAGTTTCTTGTATTCTTGTAAATAATCTTTCAACTGCTGCATTTTCAGCTGATAAAATTTCATTTAAATAATCTATGAATTTATTATTTTTGGTATTTTTAAAATTAAACATATATAAATATAGAAAACAATAAATTTAAAGCTTTGATGAGTTAGTTAGTTTCTTTCCATTTTTAATAAAATTATAAATACTTAATCATATAATCATATTTCTTCTATGTAGTATACTTGTAAGTATAAAGATTATATCTAAAGAATCGTAACGGGTTCAACATGTTCTATAATCTCGAAACTTTTCTTATCAATTTTATAAATCCAATTGTAAATCCTACATTCCGTTATTGATATTTCTTAGAGATTTCACTTTAATTGTTGATACAATCTTCTTTAGTCTTTGTTTGTATCTTCGAGCATGATTATAAATTATAACTTGATATTTTGGATGAAGTTCATTTATTTTATCATAGCATTCTATTTCTCCTTTACATTCTATTTCGTATGGAATTCTATTCCACCAGCAATATTTATCATCCATTATCTATTTTCATTCTCATTTATATTGTAGTTATTTCTAATATAAATGACTACAATTCATAGATTTACTAGTTTCTTGCCCAATAAATCATAAATAGTTCTGTTTATGGTCAAAAAAACCAAATTCTCGTCTATTATAGATAAATTTTATATATTTACCATTTATTGAATTGCTGTTATACAAGTTATTTCATTCCGACTTTGATCAGACTGAATGATATCGCTTAGACAAGTGTCTAAAAACTATATTTTATTATTTAGTTTCTATTATTAAAAAATAATAACGTATTAAAGAAAAACATCTTATTAAAAATATGTATAAAAATTATCTATATTATTATCTAAATATGGATCAAGTTTCTATTTGGGTTTTGAGGGATAATAAACCAATCAAATGTCTTAACTGTTGGTCATCTTTAAACAATAATTATTATAGTAGTCATTTTTGTTATAGACATTGAAAATAAGCTTATATAAGATATATACCAGAAAAGTATCTGAATAAGATATTAATAATTCCATATAACAATTTAACTACCCATAACTAGGTTTTAATTTAATGCCGTTTGAATTAGTAATATCAGAAATTATAGAAAATGCATTGAGTATGGACTAACACTCTTTTTGAAGTTATCTTCACAACGCCAATTGTTACACTCTTGTTTGTATTTGTAACAAAATGGCTTGGAAGAAGGGGTTATGTAAATTAAGTAGCATTGGATAATAACAATAATAGAAAAAGGTAACCTATTAGTAAAAGATGGGAAAATCCTAAAAGACTCTATAATGAAGGCTAGAATTTCAGAATACTAATTTGAATCATATTTGAGACAAGTGGTACCAATGATGTTTCTGACATAAAACTATTATATTTTAAAAATAATGGTCAAATAAGTTTTATAAAAAAAAGAAATATACTGAAAAAACCACTATTACTATTATAGGATGTTATCGATATAACTAAAGTTTGGATTCATTTTTAAATTCGGTAATAAAACGACAAATCCCTTTTCTAATTGGTGGTACTGTTACTGGAATAGTTATGGCATACTATTATGGTTTTTTATTTACTATTATGGTAATAGCGTAATTTGGTATGTGGTTCCCTATTTAGCTAGCAAATATTATTATAAATCCAAAGGAATCAATGACCAAAGTTATCTTATTAAATACGGTTTATCTAAAATAAAATCCAGAAGTAAAAGAGTAAATACATTTGGATAGCTCGTTATTTAGGTGACAATTTTTATAGATAGTTTTTAAAAATTAAAGGATCATCGAGGTTATAATGATAATGAAATTCATAAAGGACTAAAAAATGGTTACTTGTATATATACACATTGTTTGTATAAAAATAATGTTGATGAAAAATCCTCTTTCAATTTTTGACGACTTGCAAATTTTATATCCCCTTTTCACAGCTGAATGAAGAACCTATCTGTGTAACTCATATGATGTTTCGATTTTTCACCACTATTTATGTTTCGATTTAATTCTTATCTTGATTTTCTCTATTTAGATTGTTGGTTGGTATTTGTCGAATTTTGTATATCTCGATCATGATCTAGTTTGTCTACAGTTTTTTCCTTTATCGAATTTGTTTTATCTTTAATAGATCCTGCGATAGATTCTAAAAGTCCTTTATCCTTGTCTTTGGCCTCATAGTTTTTTAATTCATCATATGAAACGTTTAATGTTAACTCAGCACCATTGTAGGTTCCAACCGCCGATTTGGGAACCGTGTAAAAGTGTTGACGCACTGCACCATCTTCAATTATTATATTTTCTTCATCATCTCCAATTATATTTCCACATGATTGGTTATCTTTAGTTATGACTCCTTTTCTATCTTTAATTAATTCAATCCAGTCAATTTTGGTCGACATAATCTGAATTACATTATATAATATATAGCCATTACGTCTTAGTATAAATAGTCAAATCTAAATTTTTTCTAAATATTAATATATATTAATTATTAATAAAAAACGATATCTTAATTCCTGAAAATTATGGAATTATTCATATATTATATTCTTAATTTCTTAATAGCAGGGAATTCTACATAAGAAGTATTTTAAAGAAATCATTATTGAACTGGTTTAAACTAATTCATTTAGTAAAATAGAATAAATTCTCTATTAAGAAATTATCCTCATATCATTGTTCCCCCTATTTTTTTATAAGTATAGATTCGTCCTTTCCATTCAATTGTTGTTTTGGAAGAATTTTTACTTATGGATAGCAATAGTGGTATTATATTTGCGAGATATGCAATAACTAGAAAATTAGATCCTAAAGGAAAGAGTAACATATACAAAGGTGAAATTTTATAAGTTTCAATAGATTTTAATGTTATACTAATAATTGCCATAAAAAAAATAATTACATTCAAAATTAATATTCCATAATAATAAAAGTTATTTATATTAGAAATATTCATGCAATAACCAGATATAATAATAGTATAAGGAAGAAGTATCACAAATGGCAAAGTTATCATGAAAAATATTGCAAAAAAATTGATTATGACATTTCTCTTTTCCTTGAGTATCATTGGATCAATGGTTCTTGCAATTCCATGCCACAAGGTCGAAAGATCTCGAGACCACAATGCATTAATTAGATTGTTCATTTGTACTAGTCTTAGTTTATAACCAGATTGTTTGATTCTTATTCCTAAAGCCTCATCTTCCTGTATTGCATTTCTTACAGATCTAAATGTTCCAACCTTCTCAAATACATCTTTTTTAATCATAAAAAAACATCCCATGAGATATGCAACTTTTGATTTTGAGTCATTTACATTTGAAGCAGACTTGCCAAATGTAATAGACATGAATTTCCATAAGGGCATTGATATCTTGGACCAGAAGTCTCTTAATTCTATAAAAGGAGATCCAGTTATAACATCAATTTCTTCCTCTAACATATACGAAATTGCCGATAGAAGGCAATTTTTTTTATAGTAACAGTCTGCATCAACAAATAATAATATATCATAACGACTTTTAAGATATCCTTTTTCCGATGCCCATGTTTTACCAGTCCAATTTTCAGGTTTATCTTTTAATTCTATGATTTTAAGTAGAGGATATTTTTGTTGTACTTTTTTTATTCTTTTTAACGTATTATCGGTTGAATTGTCATCTACTACAATTATCTCAAATTTAGTAGTAGGGTAATTCTGTTTGATTAATGAAGCAAGACATCTTTCAATATTATCTTGTTCATTTCTAGCAGGTACTATTATAGATACAAATGGTAATGCCTGTTTATTATTATAATCGTTATTATTTTCAGATGTTTTTTGTTCGATGGAAATTACTTTAAAGAGTCTATATGATTTAATTGAATTAGCAAATATGTATATCCAGCAAGATGTTATTGATAATAATAAAGCCAAGAGAATTACATTTGCATCTAAATTGGGAAAAAAGTTAGCTGTTGTTATCAGTGGAATAAAGTAAAAAAAATCATTACTCAAATACAATGTCACTCCATACTTTAAATGGAATTAAATATGAAATGATAACGGTAGTCTGTAAAGTTTGTTGGATGATTCTATACAATCTTTTGT
This sequence comes from Nitrososphaeraceae archaeon, assembly GCA_035630235.1. Taxonomy (GTDB): domain Archaea; phylum Thermoproteota; class Nitrososphaeria; order Nitrososphaerales; family Nitrososphaeraceae; genus TH1177. The sequence continues at coordinate 6,783 of DASQLB010000059.1, forward strand.
TACATATTATATGACTTCAAAATTTATAAAGAAACATAATATTTTTTCTAGAAAGAACATAAGTTAATTTGCGGTAAAAATATAATTTTAGGAAGGTAGACCGAAATTGAAAGGAGACTATATTTTTCTGTAACTAATAAATAAAATAATATACAACAAATTTTGACTCTTTTGAATTTATTATCTATATATTTAGATAATCCCCATTTGTATCTATTTTAGAAAAAACTATTAAATAGTTCTTTTTTGTTTTTAATAAATTTTCAATATTTGGAACAATTTATTATATTTGATTTATACTTAATTATTTATTACTTAATTTTCCTTTATGTATAATGCTTTTATACCTTAAAGTCTATTCTTTAGTTAATGAGTGAAAAAACTGGAATAAATAATTCTACGTACAATATTCTGTCTGCTTTAGGCAGAGATGCTGATTTTCTATATGATACTATTGATAAATATATTCGCGATGCAGAAAGTGCTAATAACTCGAATTTGGTAGAATTATGGAAAACTATTAGAAATGACCGTCATAAGCATGTAGATATGTTAAAAGACGCTTTAGAGAAAGAATTTCATTCATAATACTTTATTGCTATGTAACGCATTTTTACAGATAGAGGTGAAAGGTTTCCATAGCCTAAAATAATTCACCTACATTTGTAGGTTTAATGGTATAACAGAATAATTATTCTTCATATATAGCGAGATTCTTTTCTTCTAACAAAATATGAAGATTATGTAAAATATGATATACTTTTGTTTCTTTTCAGCTACTATAGTTGCAGAAGCGACAACTTTATCAATACTTACAATCGGTTTAATTTACGGCATACTGAATAGGCTATACCTATAATTTAAAATAAGTTTAGGATTATATATACATTTAAAATATTAGGTTAAATATTCTTAAAAAATTGCAATAAAATTTATTATTAGTCTTAATTATATGATAGAATTTTTTTATTTATTTTGTATAAATTTTCAAATATATATAATTTCATATTTTTTCTTTAATAACCTTTTTCCATAACAAATAATATTAAATATTTCTCATAGTAAACGACTTTAAATTTAGTATAAATCAAAGATACTTATAAGTTAAATCTATAATTTGTAGAATCTACCGAATATTAAAAAATGATTAATATTGGCTAATTAATTATTGTAGAAAAAAGTAGATATTAATTATTTTATTATTTTGATTTACTATTTTTTCTTTTTGTTTTTCCGCTCATACTGGCATTACATACTGCATATGGATTAACCTTCTTTCCTGATTTATCTTCCACCTTTTCAACACATCTATCAAATTTTTTTGTATCTACTCCTTTCTTAACTCCTCTAGGCATATTATAATTAATCCAATATCTTTAATTAAGATTATAGAATTGTGTTATTAGATATATTAAAATAAAAATGACAATAATCTATACTGTTGAAAATATTAATAAATAGTTCTTACATATAAATATAAACAATTAATTAATTGATTGATTGATTAAGAGTAAGTTAACTTATTCTACAATATATAATAACATGATTGAAGCAGTAAAATAATTATTTATTCTATAATTCTTGTAACATTTTTGAAGCGGATATATTGAATTTGTATGATAGTTGATGGTGCGGGTAACAAAAATTACTGAATATATATTAAAGAATTAATTAATTTAAAATAATAATACGAAGAGCTTAAGTCGAAAGTTTTGAAAATATATTATTTTTCCAATAAACACAAATAACATAATAAAATATACTAAAAATAATAAAAGTAAAAGGAATGAATAGTAGTAGAAGAAGAAAAGACAATAAATAGATGCAATAATATAAATACAATTTTTTCTTAATAAAGAATTAATGAGTAACAACAATATAAAAGAAGATACTTGTTATTATGCAACTTATGCTAAAATAAAAGGTAATCAAACTGAGAAAGAGTGTTTTAACCCTGCAACAAGGCATATTGAAAATAAGACGACTTCTCAAGAATTTCCTGTGTGTGAAGAACATTATCAGCTGGTATCAAAGGAATCTGATTCTTAATATTTTACTAGGATTAATCATGTTTGAACTTTTTTCAATAAAAGAAGATCATTGTATTAAGAAAAGTATCAGGTTTGAAAATTGTCTTTTAATAGAATACATATTCTTCCCTAGTTAGACCTCTAAACCAAGAGAATTGTATTAGATTATGCCAGATTTTTTATCAATAAATTATCCATATTTATTCAATATTTTATTTGCTATTAGTTAATGCAGAAGGAGGGATGTAAATCTCAAATACTGTATAGATGTTGAGATTGCTGATTAACTCATCGTCTCAACATCTGTTTTACCATATACAATAGACAGTAATTAATGAAAATATTTTGTTGGAAATAATTTATTATTTAATAACTTTTTTTCTATTAGTATCCGTACTTTTTGGGATTTTGGTCAAATTCTTTTTTACATTGTTCTCTACATAAATATATTTTTTGTCCATTTACTTCTGAAGTATATTGTGTTTTTAATTCATCTACATTCATTCCACATACTGGATCTTTTGCCATTTCAAATTAATATACATCAAAGAATTTAAGAATTATAAAAGTTTCACTAATAAATATATCAAGTTAATTAAAAAAATATTAGTTCGTTTTATTATAATACCCTGGTAATAATTTCCGAATCCTGTAAACGCATTGGCGCATTACACCACTTTAAATATATATTTCTTCATCATCTCAAAGTGATTATAATTTCCTTTTCTATCTTGATGGAATTAGTACAATAAATTGAAGTTATTTTAAAGGCCGTGATATTATTGTAGATTTATTATATCTATTTAGAATAAATAATATTATCCTTCAAAATTTTGATGAACATGTAAATCGTCTCTTGTAAAAAAGATGCGAGAGGAATGTATAATATTGTTGATTTTGGTTAAGTACAAGAGGTTACTAATGAATATATTGCAACTGAAAAAGGGACTATAGAGAAAGAGCGATATTATTTTACCCTTAATTTAGTTGATTATTTTGATGGTGCTACTATTTATTTTAAATTAACAAAAGAAAGAAGCAAATAAATACAAAAAAACTAAATTTTTCTATTGCTCATGAACAAATATTTATTTTAATCTTTCCTTCTCTTTCTAATTTTGCAAAATATACCTCTGAGTTCTTGACTTATATCATTCGTTTATCACGACCACTTCTCTAATTGAGTATTACTTCTTTTTGATTCAAAGGCTTAAATTTTATATTGCCTAACTTTATTTATGGAATCGGATAGGAAGAATATAATTGTCGAAGATTGGCAATCTTTAGTGAACAAACCGGTCTATTCTAGCAATGGAAAAGACATTGGAATTGTTAAATCTATTCAGCCAGAATTTTTTATAGTTACGTCTGGCTCAATATCTAAGGATAAATTTCTTATACCCAAGACTTCTCTTCAATCAATTAACAATGGAATTATATACATAAAAGAAGATTCGGATTTTGTGGAAAACAATTTTAAATTTGAATAAGGTGATATCCTATGGAAAATAAAAATCAAGTTAATGAATCTTCCTATCCAACTGAAAATGATACAACTGCTGCAGCACAGCTTATATCATCTTACAAGGAGTTCTTAGGAAAAGCTTCAAAATTATATCCTAAAGTTGATCAAAAATTGTTATTAGACATGATATATCTTGAAACTACTTATAACGATTGGGAGGGTAGTGTTTTATTAAGGATTGTCTATTCTTCAAATTCTCAAGTAAACACGGAAAAAAAGAAAGAGGAAATATATAAAAAGTATCAAAAGATGCCTGAAGAGGTAAAAGAGGGTCGAACATTGAGAGTTAAACTTGTAAGAATGTATCTCAAAAACTTAGAGGATTTAATAAATAGTGATAATGATATTGAGTTCGTTAGTGGATCAGCAACCTTAACTCCAACAGATTCCTATTCAGACTCAGCATAAAGTAACAAAACAGTTCTAAAACCAAACTTTCTTTATGTAATTATTCCTTACATTGAATTCATTACCTCATTCACTATCTAATTATTTTTTGTAATAGTAAAAGCAAATGCAAGTAGTAATATATTTACAATACACTTTAATTTTTGTTAAATATTAGTTACATAAGTAGACGTAGTAAATGAAACAAATACACTTACAATAAGGTTAATTAAAAATAATAGTTTCATTTATCATAATATTACCTTTTAGAATAGATTTAAATTTAATTTTTAAATTTCTTATTTTCCCATTTATGTTCCAGTTCATAGTGCTGTTCTAAACCTTCAGTAGTATCAAACAATTTTCCACATACTTTGCACTCTGTTTGGTCTGGTTTTACATCTTGTGACATCAACAAATTATTATTAGTCTTTGTATTTAAATTGTTATCATATTGCAAAAATATCTCTATTCATAGTGTTTAAATATGTTATCGAGAATTAAATAATATGAAAGGGACCGTCAAAATATATCATTGCTAATAAATAAACTTTCTCTTGCAAACTTTAATGTGATCTCAATAAATTATAAAAGGTATTAGAAACCTTCGTACTTATATTAATAGTGCCTAACCTAAGGTCTCAAATCAATTAACCTATATAAATGATATTTCAAAATGTTCTACATGACAAAAATTCAATACGAATTAGATATAAATGCATCAGTAGAACAAGTCTTCGAATATTATACCAATCCAGACAACATTAAAAAAGCGTGGCCACAAGATATTGTCAAGGAATCCGAATCATTATCTGGTTCCAAAAATGAAGAAGGCTCCGAGATGAAAGTCAAAGGGAAATTTATGGGGAAAGAAGATGAAATGATTTTAGAAGTTTCTGACAAAGAACAAAATAAAAGGTTAGTAACAGAACAAAAAGAAGGCCCATTTAAATCTTGGATAAGCACACAAGAATTTAACCAAAATAATGGGAAAAATACTCATATAAGACATATTATCGAATATGAATTACCAACTACCGGAAAAATTGCTAACTTCCTTACAGGCGACCAAGCAGAGAACAAAATACAAGAAAGTTTGCAGCAAGCTGCTCAAACAGTGAAGCAAAAACTGGAATCTCATTCTGTCTAGCTACTTAGCAGACCCCGAAAGAAGTTTAGAAGATGAATATAATCGAGATAAATCATAGGAAATAAAAGAAGAGTAATGGTGGAAAAAGCAAATGCATAACAACCAAGTTATTTTGCAAATTACTAGACAAATTAACAATATCACTATTTTCTTCATTTTATCTCCATTCTAGTTTGCAAATTTGCTTTTTGTGGATGTGCTTCTTAACCTTCTTATATCCTATACCTTGATAATATTTTTATACTCAAATTAATTTACCTTTTAGTTTATCCAAATTACAGAACTCATTATCTAGAATATAACTTTCTAACTATTATTTAATTTTCGAGTTTTATAGGTTATAAGGTAAAAGATAGAGCATTGTCTTGTGTTATATTACTTTAAAGAAAATGAAAATTAATCATTTTTTCTTATTTTTCATTATTAAAATTATCTTAAAGTTAGAGTAAACTCTCCAACTAAAATCCAAAACGTAAATAAATTCTCTAGTAAATCACTATTATATCATTTATTAATATTGTTAATAACTTTATTGCAATATTAAAAGTGAATATAGATGGTAGAAAAAGAATTAATAGAACAAAAAATCGGTGAAGCAATCGGTCTAGAAAAAGCTGCTCAAAAAGCTGTAGTAGAACTCAAATCAAAAGGATTGCTAAAAGCAGAACATGAAAAAAAACTAATGCCTATGAAAGAGGAAGCAAACGAACAACAAAGAGAAATGGAAGAACTAATTGAAGAAATTGCAGAA
>DASQLB010000060.1:0-19147 GCA_035630235.1 Nitrososphaeraceae archaeon
ACTTTACATCTGGGGATAGGAATAATATTATTCTCTATGTTGATTCTAGTTGCCCTATACAGTATGAAAATACAAAATAATAATAATAAAGAATCAATTTCAAATTTGGAAAAGTCTACTATTTCTTAAATAAATAATAAAACTTTTTTAAAAGCACCATACTTTAGTAATAACTCAGTTAATTTAAGTAGTTGGTATTTTATTCATAATACCTTTCTATTTGTTTCTATTTTATATACTCTTATTTTCTGATATCTGCTTTTTACTTCTTCTCTTGTTTGTTATGTAGATAATGGTTATTACTACAAGAGGGGTTACTACAGCAAAAGTAATTAATGAATAAAATATATAACCAAAAGGATTCAATGTGCTAATATTGAATATGTATGTTATAGTTTTTCCTGTAAAGTAAATATCATTTAGATCTATATAAAAAACATAATTTCCTTGTTCTAAGAATTTATAATTTAATTCATGATGTCCACCTGTTACTACTATTTGAGGAATTTTTTCAATTTCTTGTCCATTTTTTGTTATCGAAATAGAAATAGGAACATCTGAAAGTTCTGTACCATCTATACTAGATATTCTCAGCATTATCTTTGTATCTTGACCAGTTGTAGGGATTTCTGGGTCCGTGGCTACTTGTACATAGTAGTTGCCTATTTTCTCACCTGAAGAATTAAAAAGCTGATGTGCAAAAACATCTTGAATAATAATCTGCGACGAAAGTGACGCTACAAGAAAGTTTCCTAAAATAAAACTAAATATAATTGGAATAAATATCCTATTTAACTTACTCTTCATTCTTGGCAATTGTCTTTAGTCGCATTCCACTCTTAAAGGTAACTGATTAACTATTAAATTAATTTAATTTAATTTTATATTTTTTCTGTTCTTTTAGAAATGAGTATGTTAGATTCCTATGACACTTCAAAGATCTAATCATAGGATTAAATGTCAAACAGAAAAGTGATAAAAATATGAACAACAATGGTATATGAAAATTATATCTAGTATATCCTCTAGGATTTTGTTTATTTATATCTATTGTAGGTATATTTTTATTCAAGATATAATTATATGATGAAATGAGCGAGGAACTCTTAGTCTGTAAGAGATGTAGTCATCTAAAGGGAAACCATGTACCCTATGAAGGTGTCTGTAAATGTACAAAATGTAACTGTCAGGAATTTTTAGAATAATACATCATATTATTTACAGGTTCTATCCTATCTATCATTTAAATGGCCATCATTACGGTTTCTTTGATACAGATACATGAACCAATATTGATCTGAAATCGTAATACTAAATGTACAAAACAATAAAAAGTTTAAACTTTAAGTGCATTTCATTAGTCTAAAAAATATTTTTTCTTAGTCATAGTCTAACTTGTATTCACGTCTATTTCTTATTACATCTTTGCTAAATGCGAAATTTATCGATTGATGAAAACATATCTTCAATGAGTTATAACCTCTTCATAAATAATATATTTTTGCCTCACAAATCAATAATTTTTTAATTTTTTATTGTATATATAATTACACAAACATATATTTCAAGAAGTTAACACTCTGTGTTTTATACGGCAAATTTAAATTATTATTTATTTTACATTATGAGACGCTAAAAATTTATACATAATATCATCTTATGTTGGTGAAACCTATCATTTCGTAATCGTCATCAATATCTGCTACCATCAAACTAGTAACTATAAAAAATAAATTGGAAATATTGATTGTAATATAATTAGCAAAAGTTATATAGTATGATATAATGTGCCAGAACTATAATGGCAGAGTCTTTAAAATCATCAAGTTTAAAATTTTCGGATAAAACTGTCGTGATTACTGGAAGCGGAACAGGTATCGGTCAAGCGATTGCTAAAAAATTCGCAGAAAACGGTGCGAGTATTATTATAATGGGAAGAAGAAAAGAACCATTGGATAAAACTACAGAGATCCTTAATGATATTATGAAAAAAGCAGGATCATCAGGCACTGTAAGGTCTTTTTCTGGTGTTGATGTATCAGATGAGAATGGGATCAACGAAATGTTTTCAAATATCCAACAAGAATTTGGTAAGGTTGATATTATTGTCAATAATGCAGGAGTCTCTGGACCTGTAAAGACCTTTACTAATGCTTCTTTTCAGGACTTTAAGGACTGCGTCGCTATTCATCTTACTGGTACTTTTTGGACATCAGTCCAGGGACTTAAAGTAATGGATAAAGATTCCAAAATTATAACAATTGCTACATTTTTTACTGAAGAAAACAAATACGAACAAAGGCCGTATAGATTTAGAACTCCGTACACTGCCGCACAAGGTGCTAAAAATAGATTGGCTGAAGCTTTAGCATGGGAGTTGGTAGAGCGAGGTATAAAGTCTGTGGCTACTAATCCTGGACCTGTTCATTCTGATAGGATTTATAAAACTGTTTATCCAAAAGCAGCAGCAGAATTTTTGCGTGTAGGGGGATATCCTGGACTTGATCCATCTGAAATAGAAGTATCTGCAACAAAAGGATTGGACCTTTTAGGAGAACCTCCAGAGGTATTTTCAAAGGGAATTAAGGAAATAGCACAACAGGTATCTAGTTCTAGATCGTCTGTTTCATCATCATCATCATCATCTTCTTCTTCTTCTTCAACTACTACTAGTAGTACCAGTGAGCATGATGATTCCAATACCGTTTCATCTTCTCTTACTTCCAACCAAGATGATCTAACTAAAACGATTGAAGGAATGTTAATTAAGATACAGGAAATAGCAGAAAAAATTCAAAAAAATACCAGTAAAATGATAGTAGACAATGAATTTCTCAGTCAAGAGGAAGTAGCTGATATGGTCTTGACCTTGTCAGATAATACCATCAGTAAATTAATCAATGGTAGAATTATTCCTAATGATAGAGTATTCTATCCTGTCAAACCTATTGTGGGAACTTCTATCGATGATAGTAACATACAAAATTTAAAAGAAAAAGTGGTAGTTATCACAACAACCTCGTCAAAGGAAAAAGACGTTCAGCGAATCACTAGTCTCGCAAACAGATTAAATGATAGTGGTGTAAAACAAGTAATAATCCTCAGTAAAAACAATGATGATGATACAAAATTTTATAAAGATTTTCATAGTCATTCTTTGGACCTTTCAGACGAAGAGAAAGTAAAACGAATTTTTAATACTGCCAAAACAAAGTTTGGAAGTATTGATTCTGTTATTCATGTTACAGGTGAATATGATTACAATCGCAGTCTGTTATCTTTGTCCAGAGAGGAATGGAATATACTAGTAGAGAACTTTATCCATATTCCTGCATTGATAACAAGAGAAGCTGTCAAATTTATGTCGCCACCCGATGCAATTCAAAAACCATCTCAATTTAAAGATTCAAAGGGAATAATAGTCATTCTTGGACCTGATTCTCCATCTGGAAAGAAAATATCTGGCCTAACAAGGGCAAGATCTGAGGTATTTAGAGGTGCTCTTAGACCATATACTGCTACAGTTAACCAGGAATTATCTGATGTGTTAGGATCGAAAATCACCTTAAACTTAATTCTACCTGGAAATATTGAAGGAATTGAATCAAATATAGAGAATGTTACAACTTCTGTTTTAAATTTAATCGCTGGATCTTCATTGAATAAAAATGAATCAATTTTTTATATTGATGAAGGAAAGAAAGAAACATAAATAATAGCTAGAATGACTGCTACTTCTAACTACTACTATTATTATTTCTCTCTCTCGTTATGTTTTATTATATAAAAAATCTATTTTAGTAAAATAGACTAACCTAAAAAAGAAGTAAAATAAAATAAATTAAAATAAATCTTATTGAATATGAATATAAATACAGACACGATTGTTTGAATTTTTATGTTATTACATTAGGAATAGGTAAAAATTCTATTTTGATTTTATTTTCCGCCTTAAATATTGCGTCATCTGTAATATCAAGTGCTGTGTTGTTTGCTATCTTAAAATTAATCAAATATCCTCCTAATTGACCAGCATTAAAAAGAACATCACATAGCAAATCTAATATATTCTTAAACTCATGATCTGATTCCCTAACATGGGAAATTAATAACGATCTAATACTTTTCATTACTGTCAATGAGGGGGTGAGTTTTTCAACTAAATCTTTAAAGCTAGAAATACTACAAATTTGATTATGCAAAGTATCTAAAACAATTTTTGAAGTCCATATAGCTCTAATTGATTTTCTAATACCATTTAATTCAGAAGAAATTAAAGAGGAATATTGAATGTTGTTCTCTTTTATAGAAATGTCTAATTTCTTTATTAATTCTTCATCTTGAGTTTTTAACTCATTGAATATATTTTGAAGCTTTATAATTTCATTGTTAATCCTGTATTGTATTTGTTTTATCTTTGGTCTTAATGGGATATTGTATTTAATTAAATGAAAATCACTATCATGTGAAAATTGAGAACTATGACAATTCTGAATATTGCTATTATGAATATTTAAGTTAAAATGATCCATTTTTACTTTTTTATATTCATCTGTTATGGTGGTGGTTGCTATTGCTGCTGCTGTTGTTGTTGCTGCTGCTGTTGCAGGTGTTATTGTTGTTACCATCAAAGAAGAAGAATTATTCTCTAGAATTTCTTGTGGTGGTGTATCGTTTTCGCTCATGTGACTTGGTCGTTTTTTCTTGTAGTATATATATATAATACCATCATGTTCAATGTTTGACAGTAACTATGGTAACAACAGTCTAAAGTTACATAATCCAATTTAGCTCAGTAATTTTTTTTGTTTTGACATAATCTAGTTGACAGAGGGATTTTATTTTAAATACTATATTACATGAGTATTAATGAATCAGAGACACATCCATGACGATGGCTATTCCTTTCAAGATCCCTTAATTAACAATTTAAATAATAAAAAGGTTTTCGAGTCAAAAAAACAGAATTTTTCAAATGATGATAGTCAACATGACAATAATAATAATAACAACAACATCAAGAATGAAAATGATACTACTGGATGTGTCAGTAATATTAGTATTGAAAATAATGATTTAATAGGAAATTTAGAAGAATTTGGAATCTCACAATACGAAGCTCGGGCTTATTTAACTATGATAGGTAAAGGCTCCCTCTCCGCTAGTGAAATAGCATATTACTCTCATTTACCAAGAACGAAAATATATCTCACCCTAAAAAAATTAGAAAAAAAAGGCTTATCTGTAATCTCTCAACAAAAACCGTTAATATGTAGTGCCATAAATCCAACCGAAGCTTTCGAAGAAATTGTATTAACTCAAGAACAACGGCTGATGAATATGAAAAAAGTTATTGACAAATTACAAAAGATTAATGATAAAAGCAATTATTTGAAAGGGTTAGAAGAAAAAAGATATTTTATACTAGATCCAAAATCAACTTTCCAAAAATTAACCACCCTGGTAGAAAATTCTCGAACTAGTATTATAGCTATTCTTGACGTTTGGGGTTTAAGATTGATTTCACAGTGTAAATCTTTATTAATTAAAGCTATTACCAAGGGAATAGAGATCAAATTTTTAATCTCAAACCAATGTATCGGTAGTGAAGATTTATCTTTTTTACCAAATGAAATTATGATAAAGGTTGGAAATGTTTTTTCTAATATTATTATACTGGATTCAGGTAATATAATAAATATAGATGGAGGAAATGGTAAGGCGGCATTATTCACCTCCATTGATATATTGGGATTTTCTTACATGAAAATTTTTGAAGAGGAATGGAAAAAAGCAGTTGAGATCAAAAGTTTAAATAAAACTGAATCTGTGAACCAATTAAAAGTCGTTCAACTCATCAAATTTATTGAGGATTTCTCGTGTTTTTCAACTTCTCCATATTTATATTCTATGTATCTTTCAATATTATCTTCATTATCTGTTAATACCAATTCTGATGGTTCTGTATCATCATCTTCTCATCTTCCTTCCAATCCTCAATCTCCCCATTTTCTTCCCCACCATTTTACTACGATGTCTTCTCATCAAAGTCAGTCAAAAGATGAAGAAGATAAAGACAATAATATGATGTCATTGAACAATAAAAAAGGTAAAAGTAAACGAATCTACGATTATAATTCCAAGATTGATTTTAATAAAAATCATAATTCCTTTCTTAATTCTTTGGAGAGATATGGTGTAAATCTCACTGATTTCACTATTGAGGAACTTATTCAAATTGTAGATTTAATCCTCAAGATGAACTATTCAGGAGGATTAAAATTTGATGGTAACAATAATATTTTAAGTATCCATTCAAAAGGCAAAAATAAATCATTAATTATATTGACAATATTATTGAGTTTATATTTCATAAATTTAAAATATGAGATCGAGATTACACCAAAAATATCAGAAATATCTGAAGAGATTACCATTAATACATTTCACATTAAATATTCTAAACTACTCCATTAATATTGTATTATTCATATTATATTAATAATTTTTAATTTCCATTTACATGTATAAATTATTAAATGTTATATAGCAATTACCACGATAGTAACTTGGTTAGTTATTTTCTATTTGATCAAATTTTTTCAACGCTTCTGGAAGATTGTCTAGTAGATCGCTTGCTACTATGTGTAATCCTGACTTTTGATATGCGATAATTCCAGCAAGTCCATTAAGATAAACAGCTGTGCATGAAGCTTCAAACGAATCCAATTTGCTATAAAAACCTGCAACAAGACCAGCCAAGACATCTCCTGTTCCACCAACTGTCATAGCAGGTGTAGTTCTTTCAATAACTGTGGTTAGCTTTCCATTTGAAATGATATTTTTCCATCCCTTGAGGATGATTGTAATTCCATATTTTTTTGCATTCTTGAAAACATCCCAAATTTGCTGATTTTCACTATTACTATTGTCATAGTCTTTTAATTCTGTTTCAAAAATTCTCATATATTCTCCCCCATGAGGAGTAATAATACAATTTGAGCCCTTTATTTTGGGTAATATCTCAGGAATTAATGCAGATGCATCAAGCACAAGTTTGCTTCCATTCTGCAACAATTTCTCAACTAAACTCAATAATGCTTCCTTTTTAGCTATACTCATACCCATACCAATTGTGGCTACATCTACTTTTTTTGGAAGTGATTTAATTAATCGTGCTGCTGAACCCATAGTTAATCTTTGATCAACAAGAGGTATTACTATGAGATTGGGCGAATATGATCTCGTTGATTCTACATTAACGCTGGGAACTGCAGTATATACCAAATCTGTACCCGACCGTAAAGCGGCTATTGATGCCAATACTGGAGCGCCATGATAAATTCTACTTCCTCCTACGACCAGTACAATTCCATTATCTCCCTTTCTCGATGAATTTTTTCTTGGCACTAACACCTTTTTTATCATATCATCATTTATTTTCACTAATTCAGGAGATTCCAATATTGTATTAAAATGACCATAATCAATAAACCTTACTTGAGTTTTAACTTCCTCACTAATAGAATAGAAATATTCTTTTTATTGTTGGATTCTATTTTGACACCCCGCAACATTTAAAGAAAGAAAGGAATAGACTATCTCTTGTACGATGTTTTCTATGTCAAAACCCATCGAGATAGTTTTTTCTGAAAAAAAAACTCCTCCTTTACATTCACCACATTTAATCTGTGGATTTCCTGGAACCGGATTAGTCGGAAAATTAGCAGTTGATTATTTGATAAAGGAACTTGGTGCTATTCATATGGCAGATCTCTTTTCATCTTATTTTTCACCACAGGTTGTAATACAGGCAGATGGGACAACTAATATAGTTAAAAATAGTCTTTACTATGTAAAAAATACTAGTAATAGCAGTAATAAGAATAAATCGAGCAAAATCAAAAAAGAAATTAAAGAAATTGGCAAACCCGAAGTACAATTAGGTCAAACAATTATTGGTGATGATTCTCCTAATACTCTTCCTCCTCTTCCTCCTCATCAACAATCAACCACCTCATTAAACTCCATTACGAGTGGTCCGTTATCCTCTAAAGATCTCATTCTTCTCACTGGTGATTCACAGCCAGTAGTTCCAGGTTCAGAATATATATTATCTGAACAAATTCTAGACTTGATTACAAAATTTAAGATTTCAAATATCTATTCATTAGCATCATATGTTACAGGTACCTTTGTAAATAATCCAAAAATTTATGGAACAGCTACTAATCAAGAAATGGTAAAATCTTTTAGATCCTTTAATATTTCAACCCTTGACAATGGGAACATTACGGGAATGAATGGTCTTATACTTGGATTGGGAAAACTTCGAGGGATAGAAGGGATCTGTTTGTTAGGTGAAACGTCTGGATATGTAATTGATGCAAAAGCCTCAAAAAATCTTTTAGAAATTTTGAATAATGTACTGGGAATAAATATCAATATGGATGAAATGAATAAAAGATCTAAAGATACTGAAATACTTATTAAAAATTTAGAACAGCAGATGTTGGCAAAGTCGGGACAACTTCCACAAGGTGTGCCTACTGATGAACAAGAAGAAGAATTAATGTTTCCTCAAAATAGAAAATCCAATATGGGATATATTAGTTAAATTTTTTTATCTATTATCATAATACTAAACTAAATTTTTTGCCAAAAGTTATAGGTTATGAGATTATCCAATTCACTTTGAATCTTAAACAAAGATTATTAATAATAATCTTAGTTAAACATAATGTATGTTCAATTACATAACAAGCTTATCGTTAATATCTTCAATATTTTTTATTATTCTTGTTTCATTAGATCTGGAATTCTCAGATATTTCTAAACTTTCCTTTGCTCAAAACTCTAATTTTACTAATAATACTAACATTAGTAGCAGCAATATAAATAGCAACAGCAGTAAAAATGAAACAGGGACAACAGATGTTGCAGCAACAGATTGGTTGACTTTTTCTAACGATAAATTTGTACTTAAATACCCTCATGATTGGAACGTAGAAAAGAAATTATCAAAATTTCATGTCCTTGATTTTAAATTAATTAAAAATAACCCATTCTCATTTATTGGAATCTCATTTTCGTCACTTACAAATCCTGAAGAGTTTACCAATAAAATTATTTTAGATGAGGCTGAAAAATTTGGTATGGATGCATCTTCTTCTGGATATGAGGTTTATGAAGTTTTAGACAAAGACCTAAACAAGTATACTATAGATGGTAATCCCTCATCTTTTCATATTGTAAAATATAAATATGAAGACAATGGCCTTGAAGGTAACATTATGGAAATTTTCTCTCTCATTGATAAGAGCTTATTCACATTATCTTATCAGTCAACCGTCGAAAATTTTGATAAAGATTTGCCAGTGGTTGAAAAAATTATTGATTCTATAAAAATAAAAAAGTAATAATAAACCAAAATTCTTATTTCGCAATTTTTTTTGCGGCTAAAATGAACTTGACCTTTTTATATTATCATCCAAAAACATAAAGAATGGTTCTGTAACACCATTTTCTTATATATTTATGGAACTTCATGGACAATTTGATCCCAAGATCATCGAAAATGAGATACGTGACTACAAGAAATTAATCAGGTATAATGACTTTTTTAAAAATGAAATAGATATTCGACAAAATAAAAAAATGATCGGATACGTGGATGGTCCTCCAACCATGAATGGAGAACCGCATGTAGGTCACTTAAGAGGACGAATAATAAAAGATTTATGGTTTCGATTTCAGACGTTAAAACAGAACAAAGTGATATTTAGACCTGGATGGGATACCCAAGGGTTACCAGTAGAACTGCAGGCAGAAAAAGAATTAGGATTAACAGGAAATAAAACCGAAAATATCAACAAGGTGGGGATAGAAAAAATTGTTGAAACATGTAAATCCATTGTTAAAAAATACAACAAAAAATGGATTGAAGTAGATGAATTGCTTGGAATGTCTTTCGATTATGAGAATGGATATTGGACTTTTCACGATGACTATATTGAAAGAGAATGGTCGTATCTCAAAACTGCATGGGATAATGGGATTTTACAGGAAGGATTTAGGGTTGTTGCATTTTGTCCATCATGTCAAACGTCTCTTAGTAATTCCGAAGTGAATCAAGGATACAAAACTGTTGAAGATCCTTCATTTTATTATAAGGTAAAATTAGCTGATGAAGATACATATATGATAGTTTGGACTACTATGCCATTTACATTAATTACAGATGAACTTGTGGGTGTAAATCCTGAAGCTAATTATGTTTACGTAGAGGCGGATAAACAAGTGTGGATTGTAGGAGAAACTAGATTAGAAGAACTTATGAATGAGCTCCATATAGAATTTTATAAAATTAAAAAAATCGTAAAAGGTAAAGATCTAGATGGAAAATATTACATCCACCCATTATTGGACTTAATTCCAGAACTTAAAAAGCTCGCAGATTCAAAATCAATTCATTTTGTGGTATCTGAAGATTTCGTAGATGTAACAACAGGGAGTGGAATTGTTCACTTGTCTCCTGCTAATGGAGAAGAAGACTTTAACATAGCTAAAAAGAAAAATATTCCTATTTTTGTTCCAATTGACGATAGAGTTGTCTTTACAGATCAAGCAGGAGAATTTAGCGGATATTTTGTTCGAGATACTGATGAGAAAATAGTACAAATAATGAAAGATTTAAAGGCTAGTATAAAAATTGGAAAAATTAAACATCAGTATCCAACATGTTGGCGTTCTCATCATAAACTTGTATGGTTGGCACGACGCGAATATTTTTACATGATAGATAAATTGGGTGATAAATCTATCGAGGCTGCTAAAGATGTTGAATATTTTTTTGAAGCTCCTAAAAACCGATTTATCGAAATAATCAAAGAAAAAGTGCCATGGTGTATATCAAGAGAACGCGTTTGGGGTACGCCTATTCCTATTTGGGTTTGTTCCAATTGTAGGCATAAAGAATTAATATCAGATAAAAATGACCTGGTGAATAAATCTTCTAATCTTGTTATAGATAAAAATAGTAATTTAATTTTAACCCAGGATATAGACAAAGCTCAATATACTGAAAGTATATCAGTTAAGAATAACAGTATTATTTCTCAGATTGATAAAGGACATTTTGAACTACATAGACCATGGATAGATCAAATAAAAATAAAATGTTCTAAATGTAATTCCTTGATGACAAGAGAACCATATGTATTAGACACTTGGCATAATAGTGGTGCTGCTCCTTTTGCATCGTTTAACAATCAAGATTATAACAAATTGATTCCTGCGTTATTTTTAACTGAAGGTATAGATCAAACCAGAGGTTGGTCCTATTCTCTATTAATACAAAATGTAATATTAAAGAATGAGTCTACTGCACCATTCAAATCTTTTCTTTTTCAAGGCCATGTCTTAGATGAAAAAGGTAATAAAATGAGTAAAAGTGCTGGGAATGTAATAGAAGCTAATTTAATGCTCGAAAAGAATTCAATAGATCTCATTAGATTCTATTTTATATGGAAATCATCTCCTATAGAAGCATTAAATTTCAGTCTAAAAGAAATGACTTCAAGACCATATCAAATACTGAGTACACTTTATTATTTGCATATCTATTTAAAACAAAATAGTATTCTCGACAATTTTGATAGATGTATTCATGACCTCAAATGGACTATCAAAAACAACTTATTAGAAACTCCTGAAAAATGGCTTCTTTCAGTATTACAAAATTTAATAAAAACTGTCAATTTGTTATTTGAAAATTGCAGATTTCATGAAGCAACAAAAGCTATTGAAGAATTCATAATAAATAATGTTAGTCAAACATACATACCACTTACAAGAAATTATATTTGGAACGATAATATTGAGGAAGTAAACAGAAGGCTTGCAATTTTTTCAATTTTAGATTATGTACTAGAGAAAATTGATATTATTCTTCATCCCGTATCTCCATTTATTACAGAATATCTATATTTGAATTGCTTCAGTAAGATAAAAAATTTAAAAGAGATCGATACTTCTAAAGATAGTGTGCTTCTCTCTAAATGGCCTTCTGTAGAAACATCTTTGATTGATCATGACCTTGAGAATACTTTTGAAAAAGTAAAAACAATAATATCCTTAGCAAATTCTGCAAGAATGAAAGCAAAAATTAAGCGAAGATGGCCTGTAACAGAAATGGTAATATGTTCCTTTTTAGAGAATGAAATCGTAGCACCATCAAATAATAATACAGAAAACTATTACAATCATTCTCAAGTTGATACAGAATTAACTAGGAATGATATATATGAAATATTGAAAAATCAATTAAATGTACAATCTTACAAAGTTATCCAAATTCATATATCCAATACAATGGAAAAAGTTCTAGAAATGATTAATTCCGATCTTCCTATTTTACCTTTAATTAGTATAATTCGAAAAAGAGTAGCACCACAGGTTAAGGCTAATATTGACAGGGTTATATCAGAATTTGAAAAACTCGACAAAGTAGAGGTTCTTCATACACTTAAAAGATCCAAAATGGTTCACCTGATTTATGATAAATCTACCTCTTCTTTTGTTGATATACATGAGCAAGATTTGGAGATTTCGTTTTCAGTTAAAGACGGTTATGTTTATGCAGAAAAAGATAATTTAATGATATTTATGTCTACAAATCGTGACCAAAAGTTAATTACACAGGGTCTAGTACGTGATCTGGCTAGGAACCTACAACAATTGCGGAAAGAAAAATCTTATAACCCGACAGAAATTCTATCAACTGCATATATTGCTGACCTACAAAAAGATGAGGTATGTTCTTTGTCTTTACATAGAAACGATTTAACATATTTAGTTAGAGTCCAATCTGTAGTTTTAACTGAAGAAAAGGAGAAAGGTATTGAATACAAGAAGGTTGAAATTGATGGAAGAGAAATAAACATATCAATAAATTAGGTTTTTTTATTTTTTATATATCGAAGTTTTATATTTTCGTTGGCAATTTCTATATATCTATTATCTATTTCAGTACCTAAAAATTCCACGTTTAAATTAATACACGCCAATGCTGTGGTACCTATTCCAATAAAGGGATCATAAATAATTGTATTTTTTTTAATACCATGTAATTTAATGCACAAGTACGGTAGTTTTTCGGGAAAAGTTGCAGGATGAGGTCTTTTTTCTTGAATTGTATTATAAGGAATAAACCATATATTTCCCCTATCTCTCTTATCTGTTTTAGCAGATTTCCATCTTCCTATATTTGATTTGTCTTGGTATGTTACTCCTACAGCTAATTTGTCAATCGCTAAATCTCCTTTTTTGGTAAAGTGAAAGATGTATTCATGAAGATCACTGAGAAACCTTTGACTAATTATAGGTTTGAAATGTCCAATAGAAGAATCAGTTTTTATGATGTTATTTTTTTTCCCTAAATCAGCCACTTCAATAGATATTGATTTTATCCAATGGATTGTATTTTGTAATTTATACCCAGCTCCGATGAACTTATTACAAATTTCAAAAGGAAGCATATAATCTGCAGGTCTTCCACCAACATTGAGAAAAAACGATCCATCCTCTTTTAAAATCTGTAAACTATTGTTAGCTACTTTTTGTAACCATAAAAGGTATTCATTTTTTTCTCTTTTATCATTATATTTAGAATATGGCTTATTAATGTTATAAGGAGGAGATGTTACTATTGCATCAATTTTAATAGTATCCTCTTTTTTTAATAAACTCATAAACTCCATACAATCAATATTATATATTTTATTTACATGAATCATTTGATCCTAGTTCGTGGAATGAAACAGATTGACTTATAAGATTTTTGGATCAGATTTTCGAGTGAGAATATTATAATTAATAATTGGATATAATGACTTGTTATTTATAAAATCTAACAAAAATTGATTTTTTTCTTTCTCCTCCTTTTATTAAATTTATTAGCAAGGTCTAATAAAGGGTATTATTTATTGATTAACGTGTCAGAAAATAATAAATTCAATTTTAAATATCTCAAGTATCGCTCTCTTCACGATATGTTCAAGATCATATTATCATCAGCACAATCTGCATTGGGTATTAGTTCATTACTTTATTCTTTAAATTACAAAAACCAAAATCTTATATTCATCTATAATAGTTCAATAGGAAGCAGTTTAATACACTATAGTATATTGAACGAAAAACCGTTAACAAAGTTTATTCAGTTGAATAAACAAAGTGGAGAATATAAATATATAGACGATGTCGGAAATGAATCACATTCTATATATATTCCAATTCTAGAATTAGAAAATGCAACGTTAGAATTTCCACTTAATTAATAAATCACTTAATAAGACACATATAATTCTGTATTGGTTGTGGTTATATAAATTGACACAACACTACATTTAATTTAATAAATATAACTTTTGAATATAAATTTCCTCAAATTTATATAATTTATAAATCTGTGATACACTTACTATTCTAATTATGGCTTACTCAGATTATATATCTTCCTTATTGTCTTACCAAAAAATCAATTTAACTCAAGAGGAACGATCCTTTATAATGAAATTTATTCGAGGTCATGACCCATCATTTAAATTTTCATCGTATTTTAAATTAAGAAATCAATCTCCAGACAATAATGATGCCTCTCATTTGATTTCAAGACGTTTAGAAGGTATTGGATTTATAGAAGGTACAAAAGGCAAGTTTCTGAGTAATGTCAAGAATTATAAATTTACTACATATGGATTATTTTATGTGTTTCAAAATATCTCCATTTATCCTCCACAATTTTTACTTAAATATCAAGATAATATAATAGTGCAAACTTTGGTGTATCAATTCTTTAATGAAAAAACAATTAAGACATGTACTGGAAGATTTTATTCCCAAATTGTTAGTTATTTAGAGGAATGTTGTAACATAACCTTAAATGCTATAAATGATATTAATTCAGCTGAAAAAGAAGAGGAAAAAGTCAAAATCTTTGATAAATTGAAGTTTGATTTAGAATGGTTAATACGCAGATTGTGTTTTAAATTAACAATTATGTATAATGAAACCAATTTACTATCAATTAATCCAAATCTAAATGATGATGTCAAAGTTACACTATACGAATATGAAAACAAAATGAAAATACAATTATCAAAGGACATGCAATTTATTACCTTATTAAAGAATCTATATAAAGATTTTAACGACGGTTACGGAGAATTTATAAATTTACATAACGAAAATTCTGACAACATAAACAAGTAATATTAATTATAATAATTATTTTAATATAATAAAGCTTTTTTTTAACTTTGTCGTTGATGCATTGATTGTACTATAAAAATTAAGTTCAAAAAGATAGTATCAATCCAATAATATTTGTAGATATAATGTGTCTAAAGATCCAATAACATTAGTTAGAAAAGAGAATCATAGCTAATATTGTTTTCTTAAATTACGAACTACTAGGAAATGAATGAGTAATAACTATTCGTTAACTAATTTCTATCCAAGATACTGCTATACTCTATTACTTATTTTATCTGGTATATGTTTATTGTATAATCTAATTAACTAATGAATTTTTTCTTTCTCTATATGATGAAATAAAAGTTAATAATAACATTGCAAATAATAATATTCCAGTAGCAAGATGAGATGCTACTAGTAATGCGTTCAATTTTGAATATATCATGATCATACCCAAAAATATCTGTATGATAACAATGACTGCTGCTATGATTGCAGTTGTACTTACTGCTTTTGCGTTAATATGTGCATAAATGGCTGTTGCAATTATTAAACCACTAGTAATTATGACTAACATTCGATGTAGGTGTTCAAAAAGGTGTTCTGGAGCTGGAATACCTAAACCATTAGGACATAATGGCCAATCAGGACAGGACAATCCTTGGTGTGATGAGGTAATATAAACTCCTATCAACATTATTGTATAAATTAAAGCTAATGATGTAAAAGATAGCACTACCATTTTTCTGGGAATGTGTTTGGCCTGTTGTGTAGACATTGTAGTTTATTCTAAATATTTTTCTTCACCCAAATAAATGTAAATCTATTATTATTTTTGTAGTTTTATTTATTAGTCATCGTAGTAGGCTAAGATATTAATTATTGTTTCATACTTTTTGTAGATATCGCGAAATTTAATAAATATAATATACAGATCATTAATAAAGAAATGACTTTAATTATTTATTAATAACTTAGTTTTTAAATTACGGTTTTTTAAATAAATTATTTGTTGCAGGTCTCTTAAATATATTGATATAATATTAATAGATTTTGAAATTATGTTTATTAAAGGATTTGATTATTTGTGATCTATGATAGCTAAATCCTTTGAA
Source organism: Nitrososphaeraceae archaeon (assembly GCA_035630235.1). GTDB lineage: Archaea > Thermoproteota > Nitrososphaeria > Nitrososphaerales > Nitrososphaeraceae > TH1177. The sequence goes on from DASQLB010000060.1 coordinate 16,374, forward strand.
AATCTAATTCGTGATATTCTTATGCAATTTGATATAACTTTTTCTATTAAAAATTTTGGAGGGATTTGTGAGGCACGATTACAAGAAAATATGAAATTCAAAATCAGAGGTGAATGGGCTACTATAGGCGAAGAAATTTCTCCATGGCATATTCATATTAATATAAATGAGATCGATCATGCAAGATTTGTGAGAGAATTCAATAATTCTCACAATCGTGAAAGTTTTAGTATTCGCTTTTTTGATTCATCTGAAAATCTAATTTTTCGTGCTAATTTTTCAAAACTCTACGACCTAAATGGAATACTTATTCAAGAAAAGGCTTCAAAATTTCAGGATTTATATGAAAAATATGGCAAAAAAGAGGCATTAAACTTTAAGCCACATAACTAAATTAAACAATACATCATTTAACAATTATTTCTGAAATAAATAATCTTCTAAAAAATAGTGTCTATCCAGCCTTTAATTATTAAAACCCGTTGTTGATTTTTATGTTATTAATATTATATGTTACTTACTAATAAGAAAATAGATTGAATACTACATATTAAATTATTTGATAGATGTCTTTTCTGTTTAAACTTAATTAATTTATTCTAATAACGTAAATATTTACTAATAGTTAATTTACAACTGCTAACTTAACGGTCAAGTAATAGACTTATTATATAATTCTATAATGGTCTGTGCTCACATTTTCAAGATTTTATGAGTCTATCCGATCGTCGTTGACTTTAGAAAATCTTATTACAGATCTATAATATTTTTCATTTACAAAAATTCTTTTCTTTTAATTAATGTTAATTATTTATTTTTATATATTACAATTTTCCATATGTAAATCCTATTAAAGCATACACTATATGATCTTTCAAATTCTTGAAATATTTATTATTGAATTAGTATGTATGAGTACGAAAACAATAGTTTTTACTATGTTAGTTGTATTATCTGTTTTACTTGGGTTCACATCTATTACAGACCAAAATGTTGATGTATTTGGAGAAATAAATATATCCAGTTACAAGAACTCACATTTTGCATTAGGTGGTTCTCTTGTCTCAGATCGGTATGATTCTATTAATCAATACAATAATTATAAACCTAGTGAATATACCTATGACCCTATTTTATCTAATATTGATTATAGGCAACAACCATCATTTGCCTATCAACAGGATAAAAATAATTATTTAAATGATTATGAATATAACAACCACTATGATTATAGAAATGAGTTTATTGCTCGATTAGACCCATATGCAGTTATATCTGATAATGAATACTATTTCCTAGATTCATATGGTATAGTGTACCTCTCATTTGACTATTTTACTAAAGAGTTATCATATAGAGTATTTGTGCAAGGTATGAGTTATCTAGAGGGTGATGATGTCGAAATAATTCAGATACATCTAGGGATGAATGGTCAAAATGGTCCTACTATACTATCATTATGTAATGAAAAAACAGGCAAAGGACATTGTAGAGAAGGACCAGGGTTGTCAGTTGAAGGTGTATTAGAGGAAAATGATTTGAAAGGCCCATTAAAAGGTTCGTCATTTGACGAATTAATTGAAATATTCACATCTGGTAAATCTTATGTATATGTTCAAAGTCGTGATCATCCTGAAGGTGAAATGAGAGGACAAATTTATTATTAATTATACTTTTTTAAATATGTATCATAAATCTCTTTACATTATACAGACAATTATTTTTTTAATTATTAAATAAAATAAATGTTTAAAATATATTTAACCATAGCAGTTATAAAAATTTAGCACTAATAAATTCAATCGTAAATTATAATCTACCATTTGAGGTAAATTAAAATTTGATAAATATAAAATACGATTGTTTATATTCAATTTTTTGTAGTATGTTGTATTTGTAGAAATGAATTCTGGAAAATTAATTTTGATAAAAATACAAATAATCTAAATATAAACTCATTATTAGTGTCAGTATCTAAAGAATTCCTTGACGATATTCCAAAGAATAAAAAATTAGTTGTAGAGTTGGGAATGGGTGATGGTAATTTAATAAATTCACTCTCAGAAAAGAATCAGGATTATTATTTTATTGGCATAGAAAAACAAGAGAGTTATTTTACTAAAGCTAAATACAATATTAAATCGCAAAATGTTAAGATAATTCATACTTTATTTGAGGATGTTTTACCTTTATTCAAAGATAGCTCTATTGATAAAATTATATCAGTTTTACCTGATCCTAAATATATAGATAAAAAATATAGAAAACAATGGACAACCTTGTATAAAACTATTTATAAAAAATTAGTGAAACAAGGAACATTCATTCTAATAACAGAAATAACGAATGAGTTATTCCAACCTGTCTCAGATCATGAATTTTATAAAGAAGTTGAGAATTTAAAACAAATTTTTCAGTCAATAGGATTTATTATATTAAATGCTTTTGAAGGATATCAAGAAAATTATATGACTTCTTTTCTTAAAGAGTTTAATGGAGATCCTGAAAGAATTAGAATAATTAATTTCGAATTTACTAAAAAATAACTTAAAATTTAATTAGTCGATATGGTGACTCAGGCAAATCCAAGCAAATCCAACTGAATCATTTTCATGTTATTTAGATTGTAGACCTAGTTCTTATTGATTTAAATGATACTATTTAATAGCTACAAAGTTTAAATTCTATAACTTGGCATTTGCAGATAACTTTGGTGTAGAGGACAGAAAGGCAGAAGAAGCAATAAAGTGGATGAATTCCTATGCCTTAGATAA
>DASQLB010000061.1:0-5527 GCA_035630235.1 Nitrososphaeraceae archaeon
TGAACTTTTTTTGCTGGAATACTTTGTATGTTTGATGAATCTGTTACATTGAAATTTGTCTTATCTTGCTGACCATAAACAGGATTGTTAGTGGTAGTAGTAGTCAACACAATAATAGCAGTAGCAGGGATAATCACTATAAACATGAAGATAATGATGAAAACTGAAGTTTTATTTCCATTAATTTTTGGTGGATAATACATTTTGTTATCTTCATTGAGTAACATCTACTTATTATTAACCTTATTTCTTATTATCACATATAATTTTTCAGATGATGATACCAACTATATTGATACGACAACTATTTAACTACAAAACATACTACTAGAGTTAACCAAATATCTTATTAGATTTTAAAAATATTATTATTGGCTATATTTTATCATGAATTTTAAGTTTTCCTTGTTTAAGTTCACTCTTACACTTCAATTCACAATATGGGTTAATTTATTTATTGAAGGTATTACTTCAATTGATTATCTCAATTGTTTCTATTATATCAAAACATATTTATCGGGCTCAGAGGGATTTGAACCTTGCAAAAGCATGGGTTCAGTAAATATTTGAAATACTTTATGTATATAATTGAAGTAAACTAGAATTTGTGAGAATTATAGAATTTTTTTTTACAAAATTATTTTCATTACTACATTACTATTGCATAACCAAAAATAAATAAACTCTAGAAAAGGACTAGGCGGGATTTGAACGCTCGGTTCTACAGACGATTGATTCTGTCATACTCAAACTTTGATTCAATGATATATTTAGCTTTTTTTATCCATATATCTAACAATTAAGCATCATTAAAATCGAGAAACGATTCTTTAGTTTTTTGATTTCTTCTCTCTTTCATAAACCACTTGAAATAATCTGTTTTTGCCTCAAGTCTTGAAAGTTTACAATTACATAATTTCTCAGTACAGTGATGAGGAATTCTAATCTTGTGTCTGCCTAATGAATGGTTGCAACTAGGACATAGTGCTTCCTTTTCGTTTATGCTTTTGTAAAGTAAGAATTCTTCACGATGATGATGTTTATTGAACTTGTTAGATGTGTTGAATGAATCCTTTTGCTTCATTTTTTGTTCCTATCTGATTTTCTAGTATATATACTGATACAGTATTTGGATACATTCTTTTTTCCAACCAGATGGAGGAAAGAATCATTATTCTAAATAACGTATAGATTTGAAATCTGTTCAATTTACTAAACTACTTCATAAAATTGATATATACCAGTTACAACAATACTACTCTTTAAAGTTTCCACTTGATCGTAGTTGTAAAGATAAGGGAGGAAATGATTCCTGTAGTAAAAGGTTTAGGTAAGGATAAAACCACTAAGGTATATTTTATCAATAGCGGATATTTTAAAGGTTTACTCTTACTACTAAATGTCTTTTCTTGCTACATCAATCATGCCATGTAAATGTGCTGCTGCCGTTTCAATATCATTATACTTATATTGTCCCGCCCTATTTTCTGCAGCCAGCACCCCACATCGATGTACTTTGGCAAAATCGCTATAAGGGAATTTATATCGTCCTTTGGTATCTTCTTTTTCATCTATGTCTACTCCCAAATACCACTTCCCATATTCATCAAAATTATACTTTTTAATATACTCATTCTCTTCTTGTGCAGACGGTTTATGCTCGCTCCACATATCTTTTTCATCAAACACATAGCTTCCTTTTTCTATTAGTCGTTTCGCATGCTCAAATGCCCGTTTATTCAGCTTTATTGTCATATGGTCATCTCCTTTCGTTTTAATTATTTCTGCATCAATGATAAATGTTTGAATAGTAAAGATAGCTCTTCTTCTAACTACTAGCTACATAACAGATTTGGGTGTTATAAAACAATGTTGGTCGTGCTGATAGATGGATTAAGAAATTATTCTTCCAAACAGAAAAAGAGTAGTTACAAATAACTAGAGAATAACTTATAAAATTTGACGCAGTGATTCCATATCTCCCAAATAATTTATCTTTGGTAAATTAATAATAGATTCTTGTGGCGTATTCCTAATTTTATTTACAAACTCAATATTCAAATCTAAAAAAATTATGGAAGAGACGACCTTACTTTATTTATCCTTTTGATAATATGCTCATTGCTTTTCAAAAAATCTTCAAGGATACTAGTATATAATTTCACATATATACTAGACATCATATTAGCAGTGACCCAATGAGCAAAATCATCTATTTTATATAAAATGAAATTAGTAGATTGAAATATTGTTTAGCTAGTTAATTATCTTTACATATTTTTGGATATTTTTTTGTGTCTTTAGGGTCATCACATAATTCATCTTCAAAATCTGTTATATCTTAATCATTTTTTATTTTACATTTACCATTGTTCCATTCGCCATCATACTGTGAGCACAAGTCTTTAGCCTTATTTTCTGCATATACTTCATGTGTTTGTGAGATAATAGTAGTAACTCCAACCATCATAATTGTTATCATTAATAATGTTAATGTTTTTTTCATGTTGGTATCAATAATTAATAATATAAAGAAGTTTGCAAAAATAGTTATGAAAAATTTAAATGTTTTGAATATTATCGTCAACATATCGATGTGTCATGAATTCAAGAAATAGAGATGGGAACCCAGAATTTGAAAATCATTTGCTATCTATTAAAACTGAACACCAAAAAATGATTCATCCTAACTCACATCCTACCTATAATGAACGTCATCAAAAGATTATAGAAATGATAGATTTGACTATGGATAAATATAAAACATCAGTCAATACACAAAAGATGAACGAACAAGTAATAATAGATAATATTATTGAAGAACTTGATAGAAAAAGAGAAGTAGTTATAAACAAAAAGCAAAAAACTCTGCTAAAAAATGAAGTTGTGGAGTACGGAGAAGAAGAAGATACAATTGATTATGTTCTTTTCAAAATCTGTGAATTGACAGATAATAAATTATATTAAAATAAAAATAAAAGAAAAAAAATGGGCTCAGTGGTTTGTGAATTATTTTTGACACAATATTTTTGGCCTAGGTTTATAACAAATATCAGATAATGTATCCAAAAGTATGATGTTATGGATATACTTTTCTGTTGAATAGATCTTGTAGAAATGGTCACAAGGTACGTTTATACTTTTTCCAAAAAAGAAATAGAAAGTTTTTAGATTAAGTGTTTGGTTCTAATTCCGGTAATCTTAATACTAATCATCATTAATATTTCTTAAACTTTTATTACTTTTTGAGCTACAAGAAATGAAGATGCATGATTCTGGGAAATAATTAAGTGTCCATTACTAACAACAAAAGAGAAAAATGTGTTATGTCATTTCACATGCGTCGCCTATACTATTACCATTAGATAATACTAATGATTAGCTTATAACTTGTAATCCTTACAAGTCATTGAACCTGTCATTCATCAATTAAACTTAATAATCTATTTATATCAAGTTGATGGATAGATGAATGTAATTTTATTTTTTTTCTTTACTGTTTTGTTAAGACGTTTTTTTAATCATCTTAAATTATTACTATGAATAATAATCAATACAAATAAGTATTTTCAAAACTTCTTAATTTATTTTAATTTAACTCATTAAATATATTACTAAATACTAGTCTCTTAATTTAGAGAGAAATTGACTATTTATTTGAGAAATAATAGATATAATTGAAATTGCAGTAAAATCCTCTTTCAGAAATATCCTTTTGGTAAATTTGATTATCAAGTTTCAATACAAACCAACGTTATTTCATTGTATAAACTTTGTATCGCAAATTAGTTTCCAGATCAATATAGTTCCATTCGGTTTCTTTTATCTGCATTTCTTGAAATTCTGATAGTAGTGTAGGATGTAGCAATTTATATACATTATTTCCTACAGTTATTTTGTTGGGTCCTGTTAGGGAAGTCATCTTTGCTGCTACATTCATAGGATATCCTATCAAATCAATAGGAGAGCTTTTATCATATCCATATTGTATAGCTAAATTCTCTCCCTCGTCCATTCCTATTTTAACAGCTAACTTTGGATAATTATCTCTATCTTTCTCAAAAATTGGATTAATACCATTTTCTATTACGTCAATCATTGATTTAGCACATTGAAATGCAGTATCACAAGATAGGTACTTATTAAAACCACTTGGAAAGCATGCAATAATTGCATCTCCTACGTACTTTAATACAAATCCATTATAACTTTCAACAACGGAAGAAAGTTCATGAGAAAAGACTTTGATTATCTTTGCCATTCTTTCGACTGGTAAAGCCATACTCATCTTTGTTGAACCTACTAAATCAGCATACATTACAACAAGAGAAATTTTAGAATCAACATGATTGAGAAGAAAGTCTTGTCCTCTCTTTATTGATGTATTGTATTTGTAACGCTCATATAAAACACTCCAAAGCCTGTCTTGTCTTTGTGATAGTAATGTTTGTAAATCATAGATAGGTCTATTTTGAATAGAGGATAATGTATTTTCATTAGTGTACCTGTCTGTATTGCTATATGTATTACTATTACTATTTCTATCAATCATTCTTTCTATTATTTTTTCTTTATTGTCCTCCTCATCTCGATCATTCTCTACATCTATTGATCTTTCTTCTTTTATCTTGTCACTTTTAGGTTTGGTGTTATAACTAACATCTCTTTCCTGATGTTCATTTTCTTTATCTTTATCGTCTCCCATTAAAAGACCTTAATTAAATCAGTTATTTATTTAGTTTAACTATTTAGATGAGAGTGAATGAATGAGAATGTCATTTTCTTTCATTTTTATAGGAATTGATATACCGTAATGGATAATGGTACAGAATTAAGATTAAACATTTCATATAAGGAACTTGAAACCGATGAAGTAAAAGATGATGATAAGGGTATGTTGGAATCGATTACAGAATCGGTCAAAGATAAAACTAAATCTCTAAAAGAAAAACTAGATTAAATAAATAGATAGATTATTACTATGATAACGATGAATGAATTATTCTAGTTTGAGTTATATCTATTATTATTCTTCTAATAAGTTCTTTTTTGTTATTATTCTTGGTAATAGACATTACATAATTATTTATCTTTCTAATATTATATGTAGGATATCTATTAAGTTCTATAATCTTGTATTCGCCATTATTTATGAAATAATAATTGTTAACAATATTAGAAGATTTTAAAACTTTATACAACCTATCTCCAATAATTATCTCATTTGGAATAGAGAAAGAAGAAGAATTTATCTTTGAACATAAATTCAATGTTGAGCCAAATAAATCTGTTTGACTGTAGTCACCTACTAAAGCTAAATCTAATACACCATAATCTAAACTTATCCTGAAGTTGAATGGGGGTAAATGTTTCTTTGTTAAGTCATCATTAATTCTGTATCTTTCGTCTAAAATTTTAAAATCGCATTCAATAGCCTGTTGAAATGAATTTGTATCATTGATATCAGATGTTTTTGGAAAATAAAATAGTATGCTATCACCAATATTTTTTAGGACTTTTCCACCAT
>DASQLB010000062.1:0-2062 GCA_035630235.1 Nitrososphaeraceae archaeon
TTTTATGTTACCGAACCCTGTTATAATGAGAATTCGAAGCCCTCTAAGCTTTGATTTTTGTTATTGAGTCCATTTAGCTAATAGAGCCACGTAGATATGAACCTTGGCTTAATTTGTTTTCTTGTATTATTTGAAATATACATATTGAAGTAAATAAGCCAATATTGAGAATCATTTTATCTATGCAGAATATATAATAAAAAATGGTTCAAAATATTTATCCTAGTAAATTAAATCTATCAAAGTGTTTTAACAAGGAGAAGAGCATTGTTTTTATGTCATATTTTGCTCTTGGATTACTATCATTAGTATTAACTTTGACTACCATTATTGTTAATGATGTAAATGCTCAAGATGGAAATGTTACAATTAACACAACAAAATTAACTGATAACGTATACATGCTTAAAGGTTCAGGAGGAAACATTATTGTTTCTGTTGGACAAGATGGTGTTATTCTTGTAGATGATCAATTTGCACCTCTTACTGAAAAAATCAAAGAAGCAATTTCAAAAATAACAGATCGGCCTATAAAATTTGTAATCAATACTCATTGGCATTCTGACCATACTGGAGGAAATGAAAATCTTGGTGAATTAGGTTCAATAATAGTATCACATGATAATGTTAGAAAACGTCTGAGTACAGAGCAATTCATAGACTTTTTTAATCGAACGGTGTCTCCTTTGTCAGAAAAAGGTTTACCAATTATTACTTTCTCTGATAACATGACTCTATTTCAGAATGGTGATGAAGTAAAGATAATTCATGTAGATAATGGACATACAGATGGAGATTCAATAGTATACTTTACAAAGAATAATGTGGTACATGTTGGTGATGACTTTAATGACAAATCATATCCATTTATTGATATATCAAGTGGTGGTAGTATCGATGGATTAATCTCTTCATTAGAAACAATATCATTAATTATTAATAATGAAACCAAAGTAGTATCAGGTCATTCAGAAATATCCAATAAAACAAAAGTTAATGATTTTACAAATATGCTAAAAGATGTACGAGAGAAAGTTAGTCAAATGATAGAAAGTGGAAAATCTTTGGAAGAAATAATTGCTTCACAACCAACATCAAAATACGATGAAATTTATTATGACCATACTAGTAGACAATCAGAAGACTTTGTAACATTCATTTATCAAAGCCTCACCGAGAAATAGACATATACAGAGATTTAATAAAATATTTCCTTTCGTTTCTATATAACTTTAATGTATTACTTTGTTGTATTATCAATCCTACTAATTCCCTTTTCAATTTTTTTATATCCTATTAAAAATTGTTTAGACATATTATAATAAGTTGCTAAAATAATAAATATCAGCTTACCGATCCCAATTACATGTCATGCTCGAAGCCCTCCGAGCCCTTTTGGCTATAAGTATTTTTATTTTTTATATCCTTATTAAATAATACTTTTAAAACAATCTATATTTCGATATAAAAAGTTAAAGTTTTGGAGTATTATTGTTGTATATTCCCCTTATTTTACTAGCATCTTCATAGGTAAAGGCTTTCAAAGTTACAGTATGCGCATTGCCTTGACTTCCAATAGATAATAGGCAAGACATCAATGCTTCATCATTAGGAGCCTCTACTATAGATATTCCATCATATTTACCAAATGTATAATATGTTTCTATTAGTTTACCTCCAGCATTTTCTAACTTAGATTTAATAATATTAACTCGTTTCGGAGAGTCTTTTATATTTTTTATTCCCTGATCGGTATAACTCCAGAGAATATATAGAAAGACATTAAATTTGGATAAAAAATGTATATTATAACCTTATCGTTTCAATAACTATTATAAATATATACTTTCAATAATTTATCTCCATGTAAACCAAATTATATAAGTTATTCACATTATTCAAAAGCTGATTAACTATTGAAAGTATCAAAACCTCAGATGAAAATTGATCACGTAGTTATCTTTAGTGATGCCATATTTGCCTTCTCAATTACCATAGTTCTTTTATCTATTCCGATACCCCAACTGCCAACTAATTTAGACGAAGAAGAAATTCAAGCAAA
>DASQLB010000063.1:0-8913 GCA_035630235.1 Nitrososphaeraceae archaeon
AATGCCTAATTTTAGTAATAGTTTTTGAAAAATTTATAAAACAAATATAAATCCAAATTAGTAGTTCTAAAAAGTGACTTTAACTTTTTACTCATATTGCAAGTTGATACAAGGAAAAATTAAAGAATAATCATAATTTTATAAAAATCACCATGATGGCAAAATCCTTTAATGATAAAAGATTTCTAATAATAATTAATTTAAAACTAAATAGATATATTAAATTTTGTAACCAGCCGCAATAGTTTATTCTAAATAATTTTAGAGGAAACAAACTTACTTTAAAACAAAGCAAAAAGATGAAACATAGAAAAGATAAGGCTACTCGTGAGTGTTGCTCTACTTGATATCTTATATTATTGACTATAATACTATTCTTTATTCATCTTTCATACTCGATTCAATATATAATAGAAAAAACTTATATATTATACTTCTTAAGTTACACAAAAACTTTTGCATTCAAATGTTAATGATAATACACATCAGCCTCATGACCATGCCAAGAAATTGAAATTAGTACTTGTCATCACTATTTCATTTCTAGTTATAGAAGTAATTACGGGTTTGTTAACTAATAGCCTAGCATTGATTGCAAATGCAATTCATATGTTCACAGATGTTGCTGGCATTGGGCTAGCATTATTCGCAATAAATTTCTCTTCGAAAAGATCTGCGACAGCACATAAAACTTATGGATTTTATCGAATAGAGATTCTAGCTGCATTACTAAATAGTACAATAATACTAATTTTCTCGTTTTATATTATTTATCAAGCCTACTGGCGTTTATTTGAACAAAAGGAGATCGAAGGATTATATGTATTTATTATTGCAACTATTGGTTTGATTGTCAATCTTATAGGAATTAAAATACTTCATAAGCATGCAAAGGAAAATATTAATGTAGAAGGAGCATATCTTGAAGTTTTAAAAGATATGTATGGTTCATGTGCTGTAATTGTTGCAGCGCTTATAATCATATCTACAAATTTATATATTGTTGATCCAATAATAAGTATTGGCTTATCACTATTTATATTACCTAGAACTTGGTCACTCATGAAAAGAGTTGTAAATATATTAATGGAAGGAGTTCCCTCTAATATTTCGTATGAACAAGTTAAGAAGTCGATTTTAGAAGTTAAAGGTGTGACAGGAATATTTGATCTACATTTATGGACTATTACATCTGGATTTGATGCTATGACAGCTCACGTAGTTATTTCTGATATTTCAAAATCACAAGTTATTTTAAAAGAAATTAACTCAGTATTGGAAAAAAAATATAATATTACTCACAATACAATTCAAATAGAGACTTACCATGAATAGCATGTTAAAGTTTATTTCTAATTAAATTCATTCAAAAATCTGAACTTCATTTAAATTAATATTAGATAGAAATTAGAAGTATAATATATAATTAATTTATATCTTATTTTTACATAAAAATTATTCAAAAAATATAACCTAGTAAAGTTTCTAAAAATAGAAATATATAATTGTGATTTATTGTTTCGTGGCCTCACTTTCATTATCTGGAAAAGTTAAAAATAATATTTTTTTAATAAAAAGAGGTTTTTCATATGCTTTTTCGGGTTTCTCAATCATTTTTGTCGCTTATATATTGATTAATATATTCAATAATTACCCGCCTCGATTATTAGGAATCTCACCTTAAACAAAAGGAACTCTTACATTTCTTCACTCGAAACTTGAATTAGTCAGAATATAACTTTTAGTAAGAATTTAGATTTAGACCAGACTCTCATTGGTAGAAGATTAACATGGTAGTCAGAAAAATGAATATTATTCCTAATTTAAACTATTATTTATATTCCCAGCTGTTGATCTATGAACATGTTTAAGAATTCTCTCGATATTCTTGGCGATTGGCTTTGCAGTATTTACTGATAGGTGATTTTGTCTGACTGGTTCATAAATCTTCTTCATCTTTAAATATACGGATACATTCGCATCTGAATAATCATCCTTTCTCAATAATAATCTAGTGAGTATAATATCTTCTGGACTAAAACATTCGATTATATGAAATTGTTCATCTGCCAAATTTAGTATTTCCTTTACTTCACTTCGTGATTTTTCCATATTAAATGTTCCATCCAATATACAACTAATTCCCGATGAATGCAAATATTTTGCTAATAAAAATAATACATCATAGATTAGCGTTCTTTCCCATGCAGTATAAGTAGGTTTTTCAAATAATTCTTTTCTAAGTTTATCTGTAGATAATACGGTAGCATTTAAATATGAAGATAATTTATTAGCTAAAAATGTCTTTCCAGTTCCTGGAAGTCCACAAATTACAATTATCAAATCTACAAATAATATCTAAATAATTGGTCAAGACTGCATTAAATAAAATAGTGTAGCTATTATTTTACCTTCTCCTTGCTACTATTGTATGAGTTTTTTCTACATACCACCTGATTTTATCTTTGAATCCAGTCCACCATTCAAAAAATACATCACTTGTTTCAGATTGAAACATTAGAAATCCGTTATATTCTGTTCCCCATGCATGATTGTATTCTCCAATAAGTTCTATTTTGTCTGGTAAACTACTTTTAATGTCTTCCCATTCTTGTTTAGCTATGTTTTTTTCTTCAGAATCTAAAGGCCTAAATCTATAAAAGACCAGAAACGTGGTTCCGTTAGTCATATTCTTTTATCAAATAATAGATAAATAAATAGATATAGTCATCATTAATTATTATGCATAACTTTTTGATTTGCTCAGGGTTTAATACCGTTGTTTCACTATATCAATGGCTTTAATTGTGTGCATCTCTTACTTTATTTACCCTGCCTAAACAAACCACTTACATTAATTTTTTCATCTCGTTCCTATTATCGTGAAAATAATGCAATTGGGATAGTAGTTTGAAAGGACGAATGTTTTTCAATAACAACTATTATATAAAACAATTATTTCTTTATTGGAAAAAAAATTGAACATATTTTTTCTGATATTTAAATTAGTCATTCTGTAGATCTTATGAAACATTAATTTGAAATTTTAAAAATTTATATTGATAAAATTATGACCATATGAACATAATGAAACGTCACTATATTCCATGTGGGTGTATCGGTCTAATAATATTTATTATTTCTATTACTTTAATAGCATCTAACTCTAATAAAATATTTTCACAGGCTAATACTGATCCCTTAACATTTGACGACCCATTATTAGGAGTAAAGTTTCAATATACTGATGAATGGGTAAAAGAAGGTTCTTCTCTCTATGGAGCTCAAACTGAATGTTCTTCGTTACCTTGTATGAGATTTCCTGTAATAACCGTTAGTGTTTATCCAATCGTTGCTGAAGATTTTTCACTTGAAAATTATACTAAAGAACAAAAGCTTTTCCATGATTTAGCTGAAGGAGACAAACCTATTGCATTGAATAATACAAATATTGGAACGAAAAATGCAACTCAATATATTTATAGTACTAAATCACCTTTCTTGATGGAAGAAGCTTCCAATGATATTATAAATTATGAAATATATACCACAGAAGGTATTAACCTTTATAAAATATCTTTTGCATCACTTCTTGATGAACAATTTGACAAGAATCTCAACTCATTTAGGAAAATAAAGGATACGTTTGAAATAGTTAGATAGCATGATAAATATATTTTAAAGTCATTAACAGTAATTAGAAAAATATAGTTATAGGTTTTATAAAATTTTTTTTACTATAAGAATTTTATTGATAACCACCATGACAATGTAAATTTAAGTTAATAAACATAATATTACTAAAACATTATTCCAACATAAACCTAAATCTATCATGAGCATAGTGAATACGAAATTGATACTAAAAGATATGATTCAAAAAAAAGAAAGTAAAAAAATATTTATTTATTTTTCTTTTTGATTTTTTTTGATATTTCGTCTACGAGGTGGTCAAAAGGATCTGCATAATCTATTAGGTTATCTATTTCTAAAGAATTCCCTTCCGAAGCATTCATAGTTAATTCCAATAATTTTTTTCTTCGCATTCATTTTTATAAACAAATGTAATTATTTATTTGTTAGTACAAAAAAGTATAGACAAGGTACTTTACGGTTCATCACTTGTTCTATAAAACTTTCATATAAAATTACTTTAAAAATTTAATTAAAATTGTTTGTATTAATTTTCAAATTGTGTTGATTAAGGTATTAGATGAATCTAACCTTTGATTCAAAATAATTATTAACATAATATTATTCCTCTCTACATTTAACAAATAGTTTAACATTCTTTCGAATCAATCTAATAATAACAAACAATAATATTGCATATCGAAACTATTTTATTGGAAATTCTATATTATTAACCGCATGAACATTCTCAGTAACAATATTCTTCATACTCATTATTATTCACTTTAAGAATTTAGAGAATATTTCAATCGTACACGTATTTTTTATCCAAATATTATTACATATACGATTTTGGTGGCTTTTTCTATCTGTATAAATAATATTTATTATTTATCAAGTGTATAGTCATTATATAATAAATATTTTTTTAAAATCAATTATACTAATAACTTTTGAAAAGATATTTCTTACTTGTTTTCATTTCAATCAAAGTATAAAGATTGTTTTAAAAAATAATTCATCTCCCTATCGAGTCATCATTATTATTAACTAGATAATGGAATCGTTATATTGGCGACTATTTTATTTTCAGTTTTTATCTTCTTTTTTTCTAGATGCAGTAACTACCTTAATAAATTAACCTTGAGATAATTATCAATATTAGAACGGCGCCATTTTGTGGTTCACTTATACTTTTCACAAAGGAATAACTCGTAAAAATTGAAATATGTTAATAATAGGAGACTTGATATATATCGTTTGTTGTTTTAAGGCATACATAACTTTCATTATCATGAAATAGAGAACATCTTCTTTTCATGGTTCCAGTTTGTAGGATATTCTAAAATTTTTTATCCTTTATTAAAAACAATATATTTTTATATCAAATTTATTATACAAAAATAGCTGAGGTAAATACCATGAATATACGATCTAAACTGATAATTTTTTTTTAGTAATATCTTTAATACCTTTAATGGTATTTGGAATTTTTACTTATGCAGAAATGGAACAAACAATCAAATCTGAGATCTTGAAGAAACTAGAAATTGTAGCTAAATTAAAAGAAAAAAATTTTCAGGATGTTTTTGAACAGAATACTGAAAAATTAAACCTAGTTTCTAGCAGATATCAACTTAAGGTAGAATTAGATAATTATAACAATAATAATAAAAGTGAATCGCAGAAAATTATGAATGAGATAATTCAGGCCATAAAACCTGAAATTACGAAGTTTGAAGATATAATTATACTAGACTTATCGGGTAAAGTAGTTGCTTCTACCAATAATACCTATTTAGGTACAAATCATAACAATGATATATATTTTATTGAAGGAAAAAAACAAAATAATGTAACAATTTTATATAAAGATAAGAACCAGAAACTTAAATCATATTTAACTGGTCCACTCATACTTAATAACAAATTATTGGGTGTAGTAACTATATTTTATGACTTGGGTGATTTATTATCCATGTTTAAAGTGTTTGAAGAACAAGTAGCTACAGGTGAAATTAATTTGGTAAAGAAGGATAATAATGGAGATGCTCTTATTATCAATCCATTAAGATTTAATCCTGAAGCGTCTTTGAATTTAACAGTAAGTAAAGATAGAGTAGATTCCCCAATAATTCAATCGCTTTTAAAGAATGAGAAAACTTTTACAGAAACAAAAGATTACCGCGGGATGGATGTCTTGGCTGTAACAAGATATTTAGAAAAATTAGGGTGGGGTTTAGTTGTAAAAATGGATAAAGCTGAAGCTTTTACACCTCTTGAAAATCAAAAATATGTAACCATTTTTATTGGAGTTTTAGTTGGAATAGCCATAATAACTACATCAACATTTCTTGGTAATTCAATTTCTAAACCAATTCAAAAATTAAGAGATGTGATGAAGGATGTTGCTCAGGGAAAATTTGATTCAAAGATTGATGTGAAAGGTCCTCAGGAGATTGAAGAATTAGCTAAACAATTCGATTTAATGAGATTTAATATCGCAAATACAAACATCCATTTGAATGAGATTGTCAAGGAAAGGACAAAAAAAATTGAAAATGCCCTATCAAATATAAAAGAAAAAGAAGAAGCATTAGAAGAATCTAACAAAAACCTTGTTTTAGCTAATGAAAAATTAAGTCTTCAAAGTAAAATCCAGAGGGATTTTATAAATATAACAGCTCATGAACTCCGAACTCCAATTGTTCCTATTATTACCCTTAGTGAATTACTTTATAGCAAAATCAAGAAGGAAAATAAATTACAAAAGAATCCATCAAAAGAAAATGAGAAAAAACAAGAATTCCTTGAAGTGATTCTTAGAAATTGTTATAGGTTATATCGACTTACGGAAGATGTCCTAGATGTAACAAAGATAGAAAGTCAAACCATGAAAATGAATAAAGAAATCATTCAGTTAAATGAGATAATAGAAAACGTTGTAAATGACTATAGAGAGATTATAAACAAAAAAAGATACGGAAGTGATCAAGTTAGCATAGTGTTTGAGCCAAGCAAAGACATTATATTAGTTAATGCAGACAAAGGAAGGATTATTCAAGTTCTTTCTAATCTTCTTGATAATGCTCTTAAATTTACTAAAGAAGGAAATATAATTATTACTATAAAAAAGATAAAAGAAAACCAGCAAGTTATGGTTACTATAAAAGATAGTGGGACAGGTTTAGATCCTGAAATAATACCACAATTATTTAAAAAATTTGCAACCAAATCTGAACAAGGTACTGGTCTAGGTCTGTTTATATCCAAGAATATAATAGAAACTCATGATGGTATAATGTGGGGAGAAAACAATTCTGAAAGCAATGGATGTACTTTTTATTTTACTTTGCCCATCTGGCAAACTAACAAAAACA
Source organism: Nitrososphaeraceae archaeon (assembly GCA_035630235.1). Taxonomy (GTDB): domain Archaea; phylum Thermoproteota; class Nitrososphaeria; order Nitrososphaerales; family Nitrososphaeraceae; genus TH1177. The sequence continues at coordinate 7,014 of DASQLB010000063.1, forward strand.
TATGAAGATGGAAAGTGAGAGTGTAAAATAATGGATATAAAAAATATACTTTTAGTAGATAATGAAGTTGACATAACTTATGCATTATCTAATGCACTGGAAAATTACGGTTTCAACATAGATTCTTTTAATGATCCTATTATAGCATTAAAGTCTCACAAGAGTAATTTTTATGATTTAGTAATTTTAGATATAAAAATGCCAAAAATGGATGGATTTGAATTGTATAACAAGATAAAGGAGAAAGATCCAACAGTGAAAATATGCTTTTTAACAGCTAGCGAATTGTTTTATGAAGAATTCAGGAAAGCACGTTTTCTATTATCAGAGAAAATCGGGGAAGAACATTTTATCCAGAAACCAATTAAAACTGATGACCTAGTTAAAAAAATAAATGGATTAATGATGAAGAATGAGTAAATTTCAACATTGACATAAATATTTACGGTTGATCAAAATTGTTTAATTTTATATATAATAAATACGATTTAATTTTAGTTATACATATTTTATTTCCCCAAAATTTTTAGCTGCATAAAAAATATTTTGTTATAATATAAATAACTATAATAAATTTAAAGTTCCTATGATATTAAACAATTATTTGTATTTTTTTAATTTTACATTCCTTAGATTTTATTGAATATGGTTTTTACTAAATTTAACTAAATTTAACAATATAAAGTTTATTTGATGATGAGGATTCAAAATATGTATACTTTAAATTGAAAAAGTAATTAGACCATTGTTATTAGTCTATTATTAGTAGTAGTAGCACAATTTAAAGAGAATTCCATTTTTTTGAACTTTGTAAAAATTCTTTTCTTTCCTGAGCTAAATGGAGTATATCCGATTTGCTAACTAATCCAACCAATTGTGACTGTTTATCTTCTATAAATACTCTACTCATTCGTTTTCTAAATAATTGTTTTAATGCATCATTGACTTCCTTATCTGGACTCATCACTATTAGTTCAGATACTGGTATCATCATATCAGAGACTTTTTTATCTTCATTTTCTATCCGATTTTTTTTAGATATAGCATCTGTTGTAATCATCCCAACCAATCGTTTATCATCATTTATCACAGGGAATGCACTTTTCCAGTACACATTAAAATAATCTCTAATTAATTCTGACAATTTTAAATCGGGGTTGACTGCTATGAAATTAATATTCATTATTTCCCTCAACTTTATACCTTTTACTCTGGTTGATAATTCATTCTGGTCTAAATATGTTTGAGCACCGCTATTGACAAACCAACCAATGATTATTAACCAGAATCCACTCAAAAATGATCCTTTTACTATAGCAATAAATCCCAATCCTATTATTCCAAATGATATTGCTATCCCTATTTTCGAAGCTATACCAGTAGCTAGATCAAAATCATTTTTCCATTTTGTTAATCCAGCTCTTAACATTCGTCCACCATCTAAAGGAAATGCCGGTATCAAATTGAAACTCCCTATTATCAGATTAACCATGCTACTGTACAATAAAATCCCCTCAACAGAGCTAAGAGAATTTCCAATATTTTGTTGGTTATCATTAAGAAAAGAAACTAGAATGAACAAAATCCAAAATAATCCAGACAAAGCATAACTTGTTAATGGTCCAACCAAGGCTATTTTAAATTCCTTTTTAAATTCTTTTGTCTCATCCTTTATATCAGAAATCCCACCAAAAATAAACAAAATTATTTGATTGACATGAATCCCATATCGAATTGATAAAAGTGAATGAGATAATTCATGCAGTAATATAGAAACAAATAATACTATTGCACCGATTATCCCCATTATCCAATATTGTGAAGTAGTTAGATTGGGATAATAGTGTGGCATGAACCCAGTTGCCAGAGTCCACGAGATAAGAAAAAAAACGATAATGAG
>DASQLB010000064.1:0-9471 GCA_035630235.1 Nitrososphaeraceae archaeon
TTTCATATTGATAACAAACGAAAATACACCAATAGATTTACCAGCCGGATTAATTTTAATCGACTAAAACAAATAATAAAGAAGATGATATTTGCATGGTCTATATTTGATATCGTTAATAATTTATCAAGATGGATAATACTATATGAATTATTAATAATAGAATTCAGACCTTTTGAAGCAGCAATATTATCTTCTATAGCTGCTTCATCTCTATCATACTTTTCAATCAATATAATTTCAAAACGCATCAAAATCTTTTCATAACCATTGTAAAGATGGATATTAAACTAAAATTAATAGTGATATAAATAGACCGCAGAAGAGAATGATTTTATAGTGGGTGCAAAAATAAGAGTCTATTGTAGAGATACCATTACTTGTAGTTTGCTTTTTATTACTAGATACTTATTTTTAAATTAGTTTTTGTATCATGCACGAAATACATTAACTTGTAACATGTCAAGGATTAAGTAATACCGATAGCAGTTCTAAAATAAGAGTCTAATATATGGTAATATGAATATTATTTAAAATTTATTCCATATCAATTGAAGTAGTTGTTATATTCGTGCTTCGATAAAACAGCTTCAACTTTCTTTTTCAACTCTTCTAATAAAATTGGTTTTTATATTACAATCTTTTCGATATCTGGATTACTATTTTTTAATTTTTGAACATAATATTGGTCTGCTGCGGCAATACAAATACTAATATTTTCATCAATTTCTCTTAGATTTTTATGTAAAGTTTGTCCATCTATTTTTCGCATCTTTAAATCAAGAAGAATTAAATCATACATATCTTTTTCAAAATAATTTAGCGCTTCTACAGAATCTATAAGAATTTACACTGTATCCATTATGTTCTAAATATATTTTAAATAAATTGTTGATGTCTCTGTCATCATCTATTATAATTATTTTTGCTTTAGTATAAAACTTGGAGGTAGACATGTAACTAATCTTAGTCTGATATACTTTATTGTATATCAAGATTAATGAGAATTAATATGTATTGTATTATATAATAATAGAATGATATTTAAATCACTATACTGTCATCCTATTTTTATTATTCTGTTTTTTGCTGAATATTGATTGTTGAAATTAATTCTTGAACTTCATTTTTTAATCTATCAAGATAGATAGGCTTTTCTAATATTTTATCAACCGTTGTAATGTATGATTTATCATAAGGAATGTTGTCTTTTATAAAAGCACTAATAATTATAGTTTTTATTTTATAATTAGTATCTTTTTCTTTTATCTTTTTTATTAAATCTATTCCAGACATTTGAGGCATTTTATAATCTGTAATAACTAAAGAACAATTATTTGGATTTTGATAAAAATATTTTATTGCTTTAACTGGATTATCAAATGAAATTGTTTTAAAACCATTTGATGTCAAGTATTCACTAAATAAATCGAGAATATCTTTCTCATCGTCTACCAATAGGATATAAAAATCGTTATTGTTAGATGATTCCAATACAATACTATAGCTATTGCAGTTAATAAATAATTCTAGAAATTATCTAATATTTAGGCTTGTTAGGCACTAATAAAAGAATTCTATAATGAGTTTAAAATGCTATTAAGTATTGTTGAACATACCTCATCCTTAGTATATCAAAATCCTGAAGGACTATTCAATGATTTTGTTATATTACAAATTGTGTATTTATATATAGTATGACAAATTGAGATCAAAAAATATTAGAAACTTCTCTATCGAAATTCTTTATTGTATATTTCGTTTATTCCTTTTCTAGTTATCTTATATTCTATAATCCACATTTCCAGGCTTAAACACTATCTTGCATTATTAAACCAGCTAATTGTAATTCACTTAAATATTTCCCGATTTCTTTAAATGGAACATTAGCTTTTGCAGTTATTTGGGTATCTTTTACAGTCGAATTTGTATCATTATGAGTTAAATCGCTGATAATAGTCAAAATCCTTCTTAATTCATCTCCCATGGACATAACAAATCTTGTTTAACAACTTTATATAAAAGTAAAATATGGCTTAAAATCACTAAAAACATACTCATTTATAAACACAGTATAATTGTAAAAGTAGATTATAATTACAGATTCATTAAACAAAATGATATTGATTATTATTTCTTTTATTATTATCCCCTGAAAAATTATTTATGCATATAATAAATAAAAGGGCTAATCAAGATTAGTAATTAATAATTGTTATAAAGTTACCCTCTGTAGGTAAGAGGCTTATTTCGGCCAGTCCCGTATTTGGCCTTTCCTCTTTACCGTAATAATGTCTCGGGGAACGGGACCGAAACCCGGTACACCATTTGCTACAGAAGGTGATACTTATTGAGTTTCTTTCTATAAAACAATTTTAGAGTATAGCAATGTATTATTCATCTATCAATTCATCTTTATTTTTTCTCAGTCTTCCACTCTTTCTATAGTTTTTTCATTATCATATTCAGAGCCTATATCGCTTTCAGGGTCTCCAATTTTTCTACCTACTGCTTTTGCTCCTGCTTTTATTTTCTCATCCAATCCTAAATCTTCCTCGCTTTTAATTTCTATGTCTTTATCGTTATCCACGGTAATTGTTGTTATGCTTTATAATTAATAATAATTGTGGTGGTTCCAAGAACACTACTATTTTGCCTTGTAAGTCAATCAAGGTTTTAGCATCCTCAAAAATCTGCCATTTCTTCAAGTATCTCGTATTTCTCTTTCTTGTTTTCCTTCTTGTCATATAGCAGATTCCTTCTCTTTCATAACTCTGATTTTTTCATCTAGTGGTTCCCATTTTTGTTTATTAAAATTATCTCTTTATCTCACCAAGACCTTGGTAGACATAGAACCAACCTTATACACATCTTCTCTAGGAAAGAATTTCATACATTCTTCAACTGGGTATGTCTTGAATTTGCTTGTAGGTGCTATAATTCCCTAGTTAATGGGGTCATCCTGGATGTAGGAACTTAATCCAGTGTATAAAATTTGTCTTATTAAGGCATCTTCACATTTTATCGTCTTTTTTATTACTTTAAGTACATATTCGAAAGAATCACTATTAGGAATCTTGAATTTTAACTCTTTTTCGTCTATAATTAATTTATTATTGGTATTATTCTAATTATCATTATTTTCAGATTATTTTTCTTCTTCTAGACATTTTTTTGGTCTGTAATAATTGTCTTTTAATAATGTCTAAATCAATGACAAATTTTCTTTTTCGTCATCACAGTTATCATAATTCAATTAACTAGAACTACCTCCAAATTTGCTGAAATAGAATCATGGTATAAGTTAAAATTGATATCTTCAAATATTCCACCAACCGCCTGTTTTAAAACAAATTTTCTATCTTGTTCATCCAATTGACCTAACTCATAAATCATCTCTGCAGATAAATGTGAAAGGTGATCAGTAATCATTTATTTAAATAAATCAAAAAAGAATCCTTCTCCATTATCTGAATCTTTTTCTTCAATTTGTGTATCTGTTTTATCACTTGTATCTTTGTCGCTGTTGCTATTTTTAGAATTGGAGTTATCTTGTTGTTGTTGTAAAGAAATAAAGTGTCCCGTATTCCCGTATTTGGCATTTTCACAATCATTTTGTGGAAATGTATCTTTTTGAGTTTTATTGAAATCTCTTATTGTGTCATTACCTGTTCCACATATGAATATGTCTTGACCAACCCCTCCTGTTACTGTATCCTTGCCTGAACCTCCTATCAGAACATCATTTCCTCTACCTCCATATAACCTGTCATTTCCTTTTTCACCCTCTATTCGATCATTTCCTGCTTTTCCCCATATAATGTCTCTTCCATCATTGCCATAAATTGTATCATCTCCACTTCCACCACTGATATCATCCCCTGCTTCCTTTCCTGCTAGAGTATCATTGCCATTCAAACCGTTGATAATATCTTTATTAATGGTACCAGTGATATTATCTGCATTTTCACTTCCATTGATCGTTTCTATTGCCCATACATCATTCACAATATTATTGTATCCATTTTGGTAAAAAATTACTACTAAGTTAATCAAAAATATAGATCCAAACATACATAACACAAAAAGATTTATACAAATTAAATTAAGTATTAGAAATTTTTTCTTACTATTGCAATTTAAAATTTTTTTATTGCGATCTATCATTTTTCTTGTATAGCTGTACATACTAGCAAGTCATTTAAAGAACTATTGTAACATTTTTACTGAAATAAATTTCATATCATAATTCTTTCAAATTACCTATTTACCATGATTTATAGAACATTTACAGCTAAATCCATTTCCTTAAATTAATAGATCCCTAAAAGGTCTGTAGAATTAATTACTATGCTTGTCTATATGATACAATTGGACAATCATTAATAAAAACATAATCTATATTTATAAGACCTCTTTATCTGTAGGTAGATATCATTTGTATTATTCTTCATATTATTATAAAATACGAAAATTTAAAACAACTAAAATGATGACAAAGATAATGATTTAGAAAAATATTCTTCTATTTTACAAACTCAATTATGAGTTACAATTTGATTATAACACAATAGAATGATGAACTAGAACCTGAGTACTTCTATCGTTCCTAACATTACCAATGAACTTGCCAAAAGTCCAAAGGTTAATACTCGTACTGACTTGAACATACAACTTTTTAGATAGTGAAAATATAATTGAAGTGCTTAGGTACCCTTGCTAAGAAAGTATAACTAAATTAGATTAGATAATGTTTATGGTTATTTTCAATCGCTAATAATTATTAGTTAAATCAATTGTGAAAACGATTTGTTGAATTATTTGTTACAAAGTCTAATATCTGTTCTATTCATAATCTTATATCTTTTTGTTAGTTGATTGTTATAATTATTAAATAAGCTACAACATTACAGATGTATATCTTCCTCCCTCTCTTCATGTATCTATCAAATTAATAAATAACCATCTTTCTTCTGTATTTTGTAAAAAATGCCAAACCTTAACCCATGGATAAATCAAAATGAAGAACATATTACTACAAACAAATTTGCTTTTTTAAAATTGAACGCCAAAAAATGATTCATCCTAACTCACATCCTACCTATAATGAACGTCAACAAAAAATTATAGATATGATAGATGGGGTTTTGGAGAAATATACTGCAGCAGTCAATACAAAAAAGAATCAACAGAATGAACAAATAATAATAAATAACATTATCGAAGAACTTGATAAAAAAAGAGAAATTGCTATAAATAAAAAGAAAGAAGCTTTACTAAAAGATGAAGTATTGAAATACTGAAGAAGAAGAAGATGCTATTGATTATCTTCTTTTCATAACCCGTGAAGGGACAGGTAAATTGTATTAAAATAAAAGAAAAAAATAATCACAATATTTTGAATTCTACAGAAATTTTCAAAGGAGGGAGTAATACCTATAGCGGTTCTAAAAGAGAAGTCTAATGTAGAGAAACTACTATCTTATATTTAGCTTTTATTAATAGAAACTTTTTTTTGAAAAATTTAGAAAATAAAATTTGAGAATTTCGCTTTAATTATTTATTTAGTTTAGTAGAATTTGTTGTGAATGAAGATGAGCTTAAAGTGGTCAGAGGTGTAAACCCATTATGAGATTCGAGCCATGAATAGATATCTGCCAAGACATATTGCTGTATTGGGCCTATACCAGTCTGCCATTGGGATGACGGATAGAACAAATGGCCTAGGTCAGGGTAAGTTATCAACGTATGGTCAGGATGATTTACATCTGTTAATTTTTGTTGCAAGAGAAACGCTTGTTGAACTGGAGTCTGAGAATCATTCTCTCCATTGAGTATTAGGACACCTGTAGATTTAGAGACATTACCAATGATGCTAATATTTGGTATCAAACTAGATAATGATTTCCACAATACAGGACAGACTCCGGGTTGGTTGCATTTGAGAGATTTGAAAGATGTGATGTTTTCGTATCCCTTTACCAGCAAAGGTTTAAGTTGTTCCTCAATACTTATGTAACCACTCGTGCCAAAATCCTTTGCTAGAGAGGTAGTGATGGCTTCAGTATTATTAGTACGCAAAAAAGTAAGCATAACAGAAGACGGCACCAAGAAATGCCTTAACAGAGGATCATTAGCTATTTGCTGTATTGATATCGATCCAGTGTGATTTCTATCTAAGACGTGTGAAGCATACTCTAAGGGTAAGGATACGTCTTGATAGTACTCTACTGCTTTTACGGGGTTCTGAGCTAAGACGCCCATAAGTATTATGTTCTTCACATTCGTAGAATTATCTATTGCTACTCTTGGAGCATAAATTGTACCTTCGCTATGACCAATTATATTTATCCTCTTAGGGTCTACCTCAGGCTGTTGTAGAAGAACATTCAAAGCTTTCTTGCTATCTTGAATATACTCATTGGCTGTAGCATTTTCCCAAATATTTGTGTCTAAAATACTATAATTTGCGCCAACACCTCTTTTATCATATCGAAGTACTTCAAAGCCTCTTTCTGATAGATATTGAGCTATTTCAAAAAAAGGTTGAGCTGATGGATATATCTTTGACCCTGTTGTATTATCAATACGGATATATCCTGCAGTTTCATTCATATCTACTGCACCAGATCCATGCACTAGAAGAACACCTGGAAATGGGCCTTTACCTACTGCAGGAATAGTCAGTTGTGCGTTTGTCTTTACACCATTGCCTAAATCAATAACCATGTTTCGATATTTTATTGTCTCCAGGTCTTGCTGAGCTAGAATTGTAAAATTGTTACCAAATAATAAGAAAGATATAGAATAAAGAGAAAGAATCATGGATAATATTAGTAGAAATTTCAATATTGCTATTGTATTAGATGAACTATATAAGGTTTGAAAGGTGTGAGCATTAATACTTTAGGATTTTTCAAATCAGAAGTATAATTGGGGATTGTTGACAGAGTAATTTTTTTGACTAGAATCATAAAAATTAACAGACTTATGAAAAGAATTTTAACTCATTGTTATTACTGTTTATGGAATTATTTATAAATTTAAGAAATGAACCATATTTGACTTTTCTAAATGTTCCACAATTAAAAAAATTTAGATATGATTTGGTGCAGTTATGGTAGATTTCTTTATTTATTTAACAGATAAAGTAGATGAACCCAAGAAAACTACGGGCTCGTCGGGTGTTGAATAGTCATGATTTCAATGTTCAATCTCAAAGAGAATCTATATACATATATTAAATTATAAAGAATACTAATAAAATATTTGAAAATTTAAGATAATTTATTAGTTAAGAAACCATATTTTTTTAAATAAATGGTCAAGCAAAATATACTTTTTTTAATTAAAACTAATGTTTATTTCTTGACTTTCATTTAGATAGATCATATTGAATGAGATATTTTATGATCCATTTAGACAGAATTAACTAACTAAAATTTACAAAAATATTTATCTATTTGTAATTACTATATCACAAGTATGGTTGATCTAATTTTTGGGCGTGGATTAACTGATATAATACATGAGATGCCATTTTATATTCACTTTATAAAGAATACCTTAAGTATAAAATTATTTCATTCCAAACCTGCAATATATGGATCTGTAGATGTCAATAATGTTTGCAATTTACATTGTTCTCATTGTTATTGGTGGCTCAATAGAAAGAATGATGAACAAGATCTTGGTGTTGAAGATTGGAAAAAGATAATTCAAGAAAAATTCAAGAAACAACATATCTTTGTAGTTACATTAGTAGGGGGAGAGCCTTTGCTTAGACCTGATATAATAAAAGCATTTTGTGATGAAATGCCAAGAAGAGTATGTGTTGTTACTAATGGTACTTTTCCTCTTCAAAGATTTGAAAATCTTTATTTTTACTGGATATCACTTGATGGAACAGAACAAATTCATGATAGTATTAGAGGAAAAGGATCTTATACAAAAACGCGTCAAAATATATTTGATTATATTGAAAAACAGCCAAAACGTAATGGGAAACCTGCATGGAAAGACATATGGATTACCATGACCATTAATTCTCTTAACTATTCAACAGTGATACCTCTTGCACAAGAGTGGAAAGATAAAGTCAATAAAATAGGATTCCAATTTCATACGCCTTTTACCAAAGATGATCCATTGTGGCTACCTTTTGGAGATACACGTAACAAGATAGTAGATGAAATTATTTCATTAAAAAAGTCATATCCAGAATATGTAGCAAATACTGAAAAACAAATATCTTTGATGAAAGGCAACTGGGGTGGTATTGATACAACACCAATACAATGTCCTTCTTGGGCCATCTTGTCGCTAGACCACATGGGAAGAGTGAAACAACCCTGTTGCATCGGAAGTGCCAACAATAAAGGATTAAAACCAATATGTGAAAAATGTGGTCTTGGATGCTATTCTATACTTGTTGCACAAGGAATAAAGGGTAATAATTAATTAAAAAGTATTGACATAGTAGAAACTAAATAACTTTTCTTTATAATATAAATATTTAAATAATTTCGGAGTTTTCTTTATGTTCCTATAATTGGATGGAATAAATTAATTTATTATGCATATAGATTATTGTAATTTTATTATTTCATCCCATGTTCCAGATATAGATAGCATATAGAATTTGCTATGACTTGCACTTTCTAAATTTATAATATCTCCACCCGATAATTGAATTTGAAATAATTTATTCAGGAACTGCAAAAAACTAGGTCCTGCAACTATACTTTTAGCTTCTTTTTCAAGTGGTAGGTTATAGTATTTTTGTAACGCTTCCACTAGACCTAAATTACTAATTTCTCCTACTAAGTCCGCCAAATCTAAAAATTTTGAATTTCTTTTGTATACTTTAAGTTTTGCCATTATAAAATCATCATCTTGTTGTATTCATATACTACCAAATCTATAATATAATATTATCATTATTGCTTAACTGCAACAACCAAGATATATAGAATAAAGTCTTAATTTAAATAAATTAAGCATATAATTATTCATTAAGAGATGTATATATTATCAATTTTTAGATAGGAGTTGTTGCACAACTAGGATATTCGTAATTTTGATTATGAATTTACTACAATATAAGAATGACCTATCAAAATATAATTGAACCTATTACATTTATTAGAGTATCTAATGAGTAGAAAGTAGTTAACGTAATTCTGTAATGTGGTAATCTATCACGATTCTTTCTTGCAACTTCAAAGCCTGAAATAACATCTATGGAGTTGTATTAACATACTTCAATTTTCAAGCTTATGTAAAGGTATTCTATAATTTTGACAATATACCCTGCTTGGTTTTTACATGAACAGATAATAATAGGCTATCTGATTGAAGGACGTTTTGCATCTATTTTTAGAAACATTTTCTTTAATATTAAAACTTTATTTTCTAGATATGCCATACAAATTCATGTTTCTTTTTTTCCTCTTGACTAGATAGTTCTTT
>DASQLB010000065.1:0-7045 GCA_035630235.1 Nitrososphaeraceae archaeon
CTTATGCTGGTAATACTGATAGTGGTATATACAAAAGGATTAAAGAAATTTGGAGGAATAGCAATTGGTGCTATAGTGGGCTTAGATATCTTTTTGTTTGGATTAATTTCTGGTGCTTCTATGAATCCTGCTCGTTCTGTGGCACCTGCTATTGTATCTGGTTATTATGTTGATTTATGGCTTTATCTTACTGCTCCCTTTATTGGAACTTCAATAGTAGCATTATTGTTAAGGAATAAATTTTAATCAAATTTTTTAATTATTTTATTAATATTGTTAAATTGGACAGATTTATAACACGAGTGTTTTATATTTCCATTTAAAGAATTTCCAATGCCACTGTTTGTAAAATAATTTTTTATATGTAGTACATATTTTCAAATTTTTGACGAATGATTAATCTAGAAAATAACAGTAGTAACCAATTGATAACATAGAATAACAACTGGTAACAATGATGGTAGTATTTAATAACTGCTTTTTTAGGAGATATTATATAAAATGTCTCAACCTTTTTCTTTAAATAAATACGAAAAAGAGAAAAGAGTAATAGAATTACATTTAGCAGGTAAGACAATAAGAGAAATCGCCAAGGAACTCCGCATGTCATTTACCTCTATATCAAAGATAATCAAAGCATATGAGAGAAAGAAAGAATTACAAGCTAAAAGAGAAGAAAGTAACCACTCAAATCAACCGAAAAAACCTCCTATAAGTACTCAGGCTTTTAAGCTATTTCGTGATGGCGAAAAACTTACTGATGTTGCGATTGAATTAGAGATTCCAGCTAGAAAAGCTGTGAGATTATGGTCCCAATTTTTAAGATTAGAAAGAATGTATGAGTGCTATGAGTTCTATCAGTTTTTTCAATATCAGATACCAGAACTTTTAGCTATTGGTAGTTTTATTAGGGAGAATAATGTCGATACAAGAAATATTTCACGTATCTTGAAAGAGGTAACAGATGTATATCATTTACAATCCTATCGTGCAGAAATTAAAAATGAAATAGAAAGATTAAAACAAATGAAAAATAATTATACATTACATCAAAATACTAAATATCAACAACCAGTTCCATTAGGACCTTTACCACGATATCTACAAAATAATAATTTTTGGCCATGATTTTAACCAGTATGAAGGTTAGATACGGAAATTACATGACTTTTAAAAACTTGAAAATTTCCAGCGATTTTTGTTGCATAGATAATATCATCGAATAACTTGATAAAAAAAGAGAAGTAGCTCTAACCAAAAAAACAAAAAACTCTTAAAAGATGAAGTTTTGAAGTACGGAGAAGAAGATACTATTGATTATATTCTTTTCTTAATCCCTGAAGGAACAGATAAATTGTATTAAATAAAAATAATAGATTTATTCTATTGAGAAAATGTTGTCATTAATGCAGTGACTTTTTTCTTTCAGATTCACAATTTCAAAAGAAGATATATACTGGCTATATCCTCAATTGTTTAAGCAATCAAAAAAAGGTGCTGTAAATTCTATTATCCTTGTAATTTTCTCCGACGAGATTGTCAAATTTAATAAATTATGGATAAGGATAAGAAAGGACGAATATCTAGATTATGTCAAAATACTATCAAATATGGTGAACCCGAGAAACCTACGGGCCCGTCGGGAGTAATACCGATAGCGGTTCTAAAATGGGAGTCCAATGTAAAGATAGTAGTATCATGTATTTAGCTTTTATTATTAAAAACTTATTCTAAATTGTTAATGAAATATTAAGGTATGTAAATTTGAAAGAAATTCGCGAAAGATGGAGTAATTTGACCAAAAATTGGACTATTAAGTTTATTCTTTCAGAGGCATCATTTAGGGGATTGTATTCAGTTTTTTTTTGAATTTATAGAACATATATTATTAATTTGATATACACCTTAAGGGGATGGTAAAGAGTTAGCTGTTCTGTTCCTTGTTATAAGGATATTGCTTTAGTATTTACTCTGCAATTGGCAATGTAAAGCTAAATGTTGCTCCATTTTCATCTGAGTTATTTTCAGCCCATATCTTACCATCATGTGCTTCGATAATATTTTTACATATATAAAGTCCCAAGCCAGTCCCCGTAGTAGAATTAGAAACACTAAACTTTGAAAACAATTTAGGTAATATCTTCTCATATATACCTTCTCCGGTATCTTTCACACTTACTATAACTACTTTTTTTTCTTCTTTACCTTCATTCTTTTTATCTATAATAACAAATATTGTTTGATTGTTGTGAGTAGTAAATTTTAAAGCATTATCTAAAAGATTGTGAATAACTTGTGATAATCTATCTCTATCTGCTTCTACAATGATATCCTCCTTACGTTTGAAATCATAAACTATTTTTACTATTAGTTGGTTTTTCTGTTTATTCACATAATCTTTTAAAACTTCAGATATCAGAATATTCAGATTAAATTTTTCTTTATTAAGCATTAAAGATCGACCTTCTATCTTTGTAACGTCCAGTAAATTATCAGTAAGCCGTTTTAGTCTTTTTGCATTTCTTATAATAATCTCTAATAATTCATGTAGCTCTTCATCTTTAACCTTAGAATATATAATATCTGATAATCCAAGTATAGGTTGTATAGGAGTTCTCAGTTCATGCGCAGCTATATTTATGAATTCTGTTTTCATCTTTTCTGATTCCTTTACTTTTTGGTATTGAATAGTAAGCATTTCATTGCTTTCTCTTAGTCTATCATTGCTTTCTCTTAGTCTAAGATTATATTGTATACTTGACAATGCAAGTCCAATTATATTGATAAAATAACCTGAATCTTTTAAAATATGGGCCATATTATGTGCTGTATCAAAGTGTTGTGCAGAAAATGACATTATTATTTGTCCAAAAATATCTAATATAATAGATATAACTAAACTTGTATAGAAAATATCTTTATTTTTATAAATTTTATTCCTATAAAAATAATAGAGTGAAATTAAAAATAATGCTAACGGAAAAAGCTCATATGGTCGATGGATGGGAATATCATCAATAACAGAATAAGGAAAAATAATATAGAGTGAACTTATAGCTACCGCTGAAGAAAATAAAGTAACTATTATTAGGTAAAGCAAGAATAATCTTGATAATTTATAATTTCTATTATTATTTGTTGAAGATTTTTGTTGTTGTTGTTGTTGTTTTTGTTTTTGTTGATGTGTACTTGAGCTAACAGATAAAAAAGAAGTATATCTAACAATTGCTATGGCCAACATAGCACTAAGAAATAATCTCCCAGCAAACCAGGTTTGTGGTATAAAATATTTTAGGAATAATATGTCATTCATATTAAGAAGGGAAACTGTAGCATGTAACAAATCAATCAAAGCATTAACTAGAAAACCAATGCCAATAAAGAGACTAAATTTATCATTTAACGTTTTAGCACGAGAAAGATAATAAAAAGCAAGTATGCCAGCAAGTATTGTTCCAAATAATTCAAAATAGAAGTGATCTCTGGGAGAGGTTATCCATAAAGATAGATTAGTAGTAGAAACTAGAGCGATTATTGAAAGAGAAATTGAAGGTAGTATAAGATATGTAAATATATGAAATATCTTATCATTATTCCTTAAAAGAAAATTTAGTAGCAATAGATTAATCTGCTTCTCCTTTTAGATTTCTGTAAAAATTTTTATATATAATGTAGAAAATTAACATAAAAATTACTTTTTAATATATTATTTTGATACAGAATATACCCTTCATTAATTTAATAATAGTTTATTTACAGTATTTGTAAATAACTTTTTATCAACTGGTTTTCTCATTATTTGTTCCTTTATTGCTCCTGGAACTATACTTAATAATTCATCCAATATATCCAAAGATGTTACAAATAAAATCTTAATGTTTGGATCTATCGATTTGATTTGTTGATATAATTGAAATCCATTCAAGTCCTTCATTCGAATATCAAGTATTACTAGTAAATCGTCAAAATTAGGAATATCTCGAATATAATTGAGTGCAATAGTAGGATCCGTAAAAGAAGTAATATGATAATCGTAAGCTCTTAAAAACATTCTATAAGTAAAAAGTATATCCTGTTCGTCATCGACTAAAATTACTCTTTTGGCATCATTCCTTTTATGGAAGAAAAATGTATTTTCATTTTCTTCAAACGAACTTAATTGTTTTTTAGTTAAAAAATCTTTTTTATTATTATTTGTGATAATCGAATGATTATTTGTCCTTCTAATATTATATATAGGATATCTATTAGTTTCTGTTATTTTATATTCTCCCTCATTTATGAAATAATATTTGTTAACAGTAGAAGTAGCACTAGGAAAAGTATTTAAAACTCTATACAATGCATTTCCAATAATTAGTTCATTTGGAGTAGACAAAGAAGAATTTATCTTTGAACAAAGGTTTATAGTTGGACCAAATAAATCTATTTGACTGTAATCACCAACTAAAGCTAAATCTACTACACCATAATCTATAGTAATCCTATAGTTGAACGGGGGTAGATGTTGCCTTGTCAACTCATTATTAATCTTATATCGCTCGTCTAAAACTTTAAAACAGCATTCTATACCGTTTTGAAAAGAATTTGTATCATTGATATCAGATGTTTTTGGAAAATAAAATAATATACAATCACCAATATTTTTTATGACCTTACCACCAGCACTACTACTTGAAACTAAACTAGATATTGAATTAATAAATAGAGAATAATATTTCCTAATATTTTCGAAACCCTCCATCATAACTATATTTTTAGTCGAATCTACAATGTCTATAAAACCGACACAACTCTTTATAGAGTCCCCTGAAAATCTTATTCCTTCAGAAGAAAAAAATCTCAATCTTGAAACCCTCTACAGCTCTTTAATACAATAAGAATATTCATAAAGGAATATCAACTAAATAAGATTGAAAATATGTAATATTTTGTTCCATTTATGAAATAAAGTAACCAGCTTATTAAAAGAGTTTGATCAAACAAGTCATATTCATTTATTTTCAACTATATCTAACTTTTATAATATATTAGCAGGAAATAGAATTTACAATTGTCATTGTCTTAGTAGTCAAAGATGATTTTAGAACGAAAAAGAGAATAATGTGTTTTCAATAACATTCCTATAACAAAATTTTTCGGCGCCGGAAAAATTTGTAGTATGACTTGAATAAATCTTCTAAAATTATGGCAAAGAATGAGCGCAACGGATATTATTTCGCTATTGACAATTATAATACTCGGTTTCAGTGCTAACTTGCTAACGTATATAAAACCAAGGTGACGTTTATAACAGATTAAAATTTCAGTGAATTGACATTAGAAATGACATTGTGTTTGCCCTTGACCTTTTATTGTATGTGTATTTTATCGAGTTCTCGAGCTAAACTATCTCTAATAATTTGTAGCAATTGTGCTATTAGAATAGGCTTTTTTACAATCGTAAATTTAGAGATATCACATTCTATTGTAACATACGTTGACATTAAAATCACCTCAAGTTCAGGATTAAGTAATATTAGTTTGGTACATAATTCATAACCGTTAAGATTAGGCATTCGAAAATCAGAAAGTATCAATCCGTATTCTTGGATTTTTTTCTCTAAAGTGTTGAATGCTTGTATCGGGTCAGTAAAGGCACAAACTTTGAAGCCGTTATTTTCCAATACTTCCTGAAATAGATTCACCAAATCTACTTCATCGTCAATGATGGCTATAGTTTTGGCTGCTGCCATTCCACTATTACTATGAGAGATAAAAATTATTCAAATTTTATTTTGATGTTTTTTATGATTAATATAGTAACATAATGATATTATAATCAAATTTATTCAAGATATAAGATATTCTCTTATAAAATAGCAGTTATATTGTACAATACATTAATAATTTATATAATGTATCATAATTTAGTTAAGTTAGATACTAGGAATATTTTTTTTAACTATCTCAATTAGTTTACTCATTATTAGTGGTTTAAAATAGACCTATAGCTGTAAGGGATTATTACCTACATCATTAGCTGCTGTTATAATAATTATCGTGATAGAGGTATTTACTTCTGTTATTTTTTTTGAAGTCACAACCATCTATGGGAGTCATTTTATAATCTGATAGAATCAAATCATATTCTTCCTGATTTTCTTGAATATGTTCTAATGCTAAAAGTGGGTTAGTAAAACCTGCTACATTATATCCATTTGTTGAGAGTATATCCTTAAATAATTGTACACTATCAGGTTCGTCATCAACGATTGCTATCGAATGACTCACTATTCAATACCATCTTCAAATATAGATTAACAATATGTTATAAATAGATTAACAACTTTATATGAGAAATAGAATTAGGTACAACTTTAAGGTAATATGAAATAATACATTACAAATATTAATAATTATTGAGTTAAAAAACTACAACAGAAAATAGACTACAACATTAGAATGTTAAAAGAAGCTGTTGAACCTATATACGTGAATTTTATTGTTCTGTAGTTAGCTTTTGATATTAGAAACATATCTAAATTATATAAATAAATATAATAAGAATTGTTATTGCAGATTTTATCAAGTCAAACAAAAATTATTTTACCAAAATAATTTGATGCTTATCTACTATTCTTACGAAGTTTATTAACGATATTCTTATCTATCTATTTAATACTTATTACACAATGCCAATAATAACAGTATCAATGTACAGTGGTAGAACACAGAGAGAGAAAGATAGACTTGCGGAGGCAATTACGGAAGATATAGCTAAGATATTAACCATAAAAAAAGAAGAGGTAATTATAGTATTTCAAGAAGCACCTCATGGAAATTGGTATTCCTCAGGAGTTCGTCTATAATATAACTACATTTGTTATGTAGATCATAATTATAATAAACTCATTTGAAATAGAAGAATAACAAACGATGATATTAAACAACAATATTAGTTGTTTGACATTCCTGGTTCTTTTAATATAGAAACTAAGTCAGAATAGCTAAAAGGCTTAAAAAGCACATCTTGGCTTTTTATTCCAATTGAATCTATCATACT
>DASQLB010000066.1:0-2450 GCA_035630235.1 Nitrososphaeraceae archaeon
GAGTCCAGGCAGCGTTCCTAATGGACAAGATAAAGCAGACATACTAAAGGGACCATCATTCATAAAGAAACATCACATATGGACTAGGGCTAATGGAGACAGTAGTTTGTCAGTCAAAGACATAATGATAGGTACGTTACCCTTTCTCTCTTAATATTTTTCAATAACAATAAACACAAATCCTATTAATTACTCACAACACTTTAAACAAGAAGAATCCAAATTGAAAAAATAAGTCGAATTAAATAGTATATTCTAATTTGTACAACGCAAATTGAATTCTAGTCTAGGAATAGAAGGAAAGATTACCTAGATCTAGTAAATTTTATAGCTTGAAAATATAGATTCATCACCATGAAACAAATTTGAATTGAAAAACTCAAAAGTGCATTTGATCACTTAGTTATATATCTACTAATTTAGTAGACAAATAATACTAATATATTAACAAATTAACAATATAATATTATAGTAGTATTTTATAATTTTAGAAGTTATATATTCAATTAATAAAATAGAAATTATTTATGAAATTTGTTTGAGACACGTAAAAAAAAATTCTGAAATTTAATATTTATAAATTTCTTTGCTAAAATAAACAATAGTCATAGTTTACTAATTAGGTTACACAAATTTAGAATGGATTAATATTTTAAATTTTTCTTATTTCTTGTATTTGAACAAATTGTTAGACATGTGTTAGACACTCTCTTATACTGAGTTGGTTATCTCTTGATACTATAAGATAATATTATAATTTTTTTATTTGTGAATTGAAACAAGTGGTATTTCTACAATAATAATTATTAGATTTATAGATAGACAGCCATACAATAATAGAAGAAGAGATTCAGTAACAATCAAATCCGTCCATTTTTATTATTGTATTATTCCTAAGTAGTAAGATCTATATTTAGTATAATAGAATAGACAAGTATCAGACAGACTTTACTAAATAATTAATTTTAACTACCCTAAAAATTCAAACGTTATATTGGAGCCCTATACTACCATCAAAATCCTCAATACTAAACGATATTGCTCGGAAAGACTTATCTATACATAACTTCCTAATATTAGGATGATGCTAACTACAAATAGCTTTTATTTATTATTTTTAGGAACCTTCTTTTTTATTTTCAGCTTTATAATATCATCAGCAATAAATGTATATGCACTTGAATTTGATAGTATAGCTCCCATTAATTTAATAAAAGAAGATGGAACTGTATATAAAATAAGTCCAACCTTTATTGTGGAAGAAGGTTATAAAGTTTTTAATAATACAGACGTTCAAAATGATAGGGTTATCATAAATAAAGGTGAATCAGTCAAGATCTCATATGAATCTCCATGTGGATTCGCTGATAGTATGAAGGGATTACTTCTAAAAGGAAAGATAGATCAATCTGTAAGTACTTTCTCAGCTAATACCAGCCCATTACAAACCATCAAATTAAGTGGGGATCAAATAGAATTCTATGATAACTCTTCCCCACAAGATAAAAGTATTGAAATAGCAAATATTCCTGAAAACATTTCAACTGATGTTGAAATTGCTGATATATTTCCTGATAGACCAAATGAGGCTAATTATAAAATAGTTTTAGTTTTAAATTGCGATGAAGAGATAGTTTATTATACAGCTGATGCAGAGGTTGTTGAATAAATGAATAATCTCTAAATTAATAAATTAATAATATCTTACTTATATTCTAAAAATTGATTTGATTCAAAATCAAATTTTGCAAATACAAGAACACAATATGATATTTTTAATTTAAACTAAGCTTAAAATCTAATTTAGCGATAGTTCAAGATAGATCACTTGCTAACCCATCTTTACTTTTAGCTTATTTGTTAGTTATTAGTAATACTATAGATTTAATGATATAAAAATTATATAATATTTCATAAGCTAAATATTAAAAGTTATTAGTTAATAATATCTGATATTGTTCAACAATATTTAATCAAAACTATTTTTAATTTTATTAGTTATATAATTATCAATGGAAGATTGTAGATGCACCAAATATGATAAAACTAAGGATTTACTTTTAGATATATTTATTGTATCTTCTCATCTGAAATTGTTAAGGTGTGTAAAATGTGGAGGATTAATCGGTGAATGGACAGATAAAATCACTCCAAAAAAGAGATCATATTCAAAAAAAGAACAAGAACTATTTAAATAATCAAAACTGATTTTTAGTTTGTTTAACATTTGGCATTATAAAAACTAGATTCTAATTATTTATATTCGAAAAGAAAATTAGATATGTATCTATATTTTAAATATAGATAATAAATGGATAATAAGGAATCCTGTGATTCGCATGGTACTGCTTACAGAAAAAATAAAACCTTTGAAGAATGTAAAGAAATGGCTTTACATAATTCCAATTTATTATCATCAGAGATAAATGAACAAGGAGAAGTATCGTGGA
>DASQLB010000067.1:0-4403 GCA_035630235.1 Nitrososphaeraceae archaeon
GCTAACAAATTCATAATATTCTGTAATACTCCATTTAACAGTCTCCTTAATGGCTTTTTCATCTAATTTGTTGCTGCTGCCATTAAATTCATCTTTTTTACTCAACCTGATAGTTATTACTAATTCATTTTATATATTAAGGGGTTGTGTTTGATAAACTGAAATATAACTTATGTACAATATAGATATTAATCTGCATCAAAATTATTATATTATATAATAATAGTCTAAATATTTTAGATTGATAAACCGAGTGTTTATCTATTTAAAATACAAAAAAAAGGTTATTGATTTTCATACAGGGTTTCTTTTGAAAAATCAGCAAGACCTCAAAATAATATAGCAGGATCTCCACTTGACATGATTCTATTTCTATTTAGATTCTATTGACTATATCTCATTTGATGCCTTTAAAAAACTATGTGTATAGCGAAATGTCCTTCGGATAGATATTTTTTGAATTCATAATTGTTTTAATTTAACATTCAACATACAAATACCGAAATATAAAATATGTTAAAATATACTGATGATAGATGGTTCACTCATCTTAATTCTACAGTATCATTTTTTGTTCTTGACAGAATTCCTTCAAATAAGTTACTAATCATAAAAACATTAGCTCAGATTCCAAATTATGTGTCATACTTGAAGATCTAAAAATCTGTATTTAATTAATTCGACAAGTTATTCTAATTTTTTATTATAATACTTACTAATTTGAAAAAAAATTATTAATAAAACATATCATATTTAAAAATGATGCTAAATTTGGTCGGTTATTCTAAACTACTTTTTATTTATTAGTACATTTCTATGGTTAGTTGTGTATTTAATTTCTTTTTTTGCAAGTGGTTTTTAACTATAAAAGCGGCAACCATCGCTCCTCCCCCTAATGCTACACTTACAATTGCCAATAGCTGTCCTCCATCAATAACACCTAAACCTGTTACTCCATATGTACCGCCTATAAGACCAAAAGTCACATTTTTTATTAGATTCATATAATTTAAATTCAATCCGCAATATATAAACTAGAGCCTAATTATAGAGTATAGTGCTAAATTATTTTTCTAACTTTAAATTATGATTTATCTGACTAAACAGTGCAATTGTGGGAAACGACGGCCGATTTGTAATTTTCAACATGTCATAAATTATAAAATTTCTAAAACATGGACAAAAATAACTTTTATATAATATATTACTTACATATAGTAACACAATGGATAAGAAGAGTATTTTTTTTAACAAAGAAATAGTAAATATAATACTACTACTTAATTCAGTACATCTAGTTTTTCAGCCTTTTTTGATTTCACAATTAGCATGCTATAATAACATATTTGCACAATCAAAATTAATAGAGAAATCATAGAAAAAGGAGTTAATAATAATCATGTCAATTAATCAACAGAAAGATACATCATGGAATTACATTCCAATTCAGTACTTGCCTGCAGATCAGCCTTTAGGCGTGTTAGAACCAGTCATGTACTTTAACGGAGCGATGCCAACTGGTGTGACCGTCTCACAACAAGGACGTATTTTCGTCAATTTTCCAAAATGGGGTGATAATGTCCAATTTACGGTTGCTGAGATTAAGAATGGCAAGACGGTAGCCTATCCTGATGAGGTTTTTAATCAAACTGACCCTAATGATCATGGTAAGGCATTGGTCTCAGTGCAATCAGTAGTCGTTGATCCTATGGATCGTCTATGGATTCTTGATACAGGTAGTCCTCTTTTCGAGCCGACCAAATTTGGAGGACCTAAGATGGTCTGTGTTAATTTGGCCAAGGATCTGGTTGTCAAGAAAATTATCTTACCCCAAGACGTGGCTTTCCCCACAACATATCTCAATGATGTACGTTTTGATCTACGACGAGGTAGCGAAGGTGTGGCATTCATCACAGACTCATCCCAAAAGGGACCAAATGGAATAATCGTTGTGGACTTGGCATCTGGTGTGAGTTGGAGGCGCCTTCATGACCATCCGTCGACTAAGGCAGAGGATTTGCAAAACTTTCTTCCGATTGTAGAGGGAAGACCCTTTCTAGAACATCTACCGAATGGCTCAATAAAGCAAGGTGCTAGTATGGGTGCCGACGGTATTGCAATAGGCTCGGATGGCTCTCGTCTATATTATTGCCCTCTTGGCAGTCGCAAGCTTTACAGCGTGGACACTGACTCGCTAGTCGACAGATCCCTCGATGAGCGAAAAGTAGCCGATACCGTAATTGATGAAGGAGATAGAGGAGGAGCCTCTGATGGGCTAGAATCAGATGCAACTGGTTATATTTACTCTACAAACTATGAGCACAATTCTATTATGCGTCGTCATCCTAATAATAGAGAATGGGAAACTGTAGTTCATGATCCGCGTCTTTTATGGCCTGACACTCTCTCGGTAGCCGCAGATGGATACCTCTATGTTACGGCGAACCAATTACATCGCCAGGCACGCTACCAAAAAGGACATGATCTACGTCGTAAACCTTACTCGTTGTTCCGAGTCCATATTAACACTGCACCAGTCCTTCTAAAATAAAATACTTATCGGTATAAGAAAAATATAGATAATTCATAATCAATCATTCATAATATGTAGTAGATAAATTACAAATTAGGAATTTAGAAATAATATAGAATGGTTTCCTAGTTAATCTGCCATTTTATTAAAAAGAGTTCAACCTAATGAAGATTCAGGTTATAAATTCAGTAGTACTGAAAAATTTAAAAAAAAGCATGCAAACGTGCTAGTTAGACATCCATATTTGTCTACTTTACTTGAATATTTATTAAATTCATTTTATCTCTGATATTATTGATTCTAATAACAGAATACTATCCAATTTGACTATAAACCTTATTCCAAAATAAAAACATCTTTTATTTTTAAGTATCATTATTATAAATGACTAAAATATAGTTATATTCTCTAACTGATTAGTGGTACAATAACAAAATATATATTTATATATTTTACAATAGACATATTTGAAGAAATTTTTTCTACTTTCGATATTGTCAATATTTTTATTATTATTACCATTTATTAATGTTTTTCATGATAACGCTTTTTCTTCCGAAACTAAAACACTCAAATACATATTTGAACCATTCTTAAAATTAAATGGAACAGATTTTTATGATATTGAAAATCACGATCAATTACAATTAGAAGAATTTACATTGGCTACTTGGTTCAGAAGTAACCAAAGTAGTTTTGATGAGCCAGCACATATTGTAAACAAAGGAGGCTTCAACAATGAAAGGCTTGGTAAAAATATGAATTATGGTGTGTGGATGAATACAGATGGAACTATAACTGCAGGATTTGAATCTCAACGAGGTAAGAATTTTGAGATATTATCTCAAAAAAAATACAACGATGGAAATTGGCATTATGCGGTTGTTCTTTATAATTCAACAGTATTAAAAGTGGATATAGATGGCCATACTATTGGAAACCTAGAAGTAAACGAAACTCCTGATACAACAGGAAATCAACCTCTGAGAATAGGAGCAAATTCCTTGGATTTAGATAAATATTTTAAAGGAGAGGTTGATGAATTACGAATTTGGAACAGAGGATTGACAATTAATGAGTTAAATGAAATATACACCAACAGAAGTTTCACTAGTAATGGACAAATAGAATATCTAAATTTTGGAAAAAATATAATGGAAGATAACAAGGAAACAATTGATAATAAAGGTAGTAAAACAAATGTTACAAAACAAGAATTACCAACAACAATTGAACCAACAAAGCAGCCTCGTACAATTGTGTTTATATTTGTTCTTTCAAAAGATATTTTACATGAATTAGAAGCAGCAGCATCAAAGAAGGAACATCAGCCTGGAATAGTAGAAAATCAAACTCCTTCTACCCTTAATACCAATAATAGCATAACGAATGCTATAAAACAAGAGTTACCAACAATAATAAAGAAACCAATTGTAGAAAATCAAACTTCGGGTAAAATCAAAACAAATGTTACAAAAGAAGGAATACCAACAACAGCAAAGATACCAACAACAACAAAGATACCAACAATACCGACAAAACCTAATGTTACAAAACAAGAGTTACCAACAACAACAATAAAGAAACCAATTGTAGAAAATCAAACTTCGGGTAAAATCAAAACTAATGTTACAAAAGAAGGAATACCAACAACAGCAAAGATACCAACAACACCGACAAAACCTAATGTTACAAAAGAAGGAATAACAACAACACCGACAAAGATACCAGTAACACCGACAAAACCTAATGTTACAAAAGAAGGAATACCAACAACACCGACAAAAACTAATGCTACAAAAGAAGGAATACCAACAACACCGACAAAACCTAATGTTACAAAACAAGAGTTACCAACAACACCGACAAT
>DASQLB010000068.1:0-15024 GCA_035630235.1 Nitrososphaeraceae archaeon
ATCAGTTGCATCTTCTGTATTTAAAAGTGCTTTAGCAACCTTCTGATATTCTTCTCCACCTATTAAATTGGATATTTTGGCAAAAGATTCTTCATTATCAATAGATGGCATAACAATAGTATATGTTGTGATTCAGGTATTATATATTTACCGAAGTTCTGTACTTTAGTATTTTAAAGTACAGTAGTAATTATAATTTATTAAACAAATATCAAGGAAAATTAAGTTTTATTTAACGACCTTAATTACGTGTCAAAAATTGGAAATTAATGCTTTCTGTAATTTCGATTGGAAGATTTTTTATACATAGATTTTTTTTTCTTGCTGTTTTTATAATTATGTTTTGACCATTTGTTAAACGGTTTATTTTTATTTAAATAATTGTGTTTTTTAAACGGTTTTTGAATTTTAGGTATTGGAATGCCGATTTCTTCATTTAATTGACGAACCTTATATTTAGTATACCTTAAAATTTTTTCAAAATCTGAAATTTTTTCAATTGCAACTAAAGATATCGCTTTGCCATCAGAATTTGCTCTGGCAGTTCTACCGATTCTATGAAAATAGGTTATAGGATCCCTAGGAATATCATAATTAATAACGTATTTTATGGAAGGGATATCTATTCCCCTTGCTGCAATATCTGTAGCAACTAGAATTTGCTCTTGCTCATCTCTAAATTTATGCATCGCATAATTTCTTTGTCTCTGAGACAGATCTCCATGTAATGCAGTTACTTGTAATAGTTCTTTTTTTCTCAAGTTCATAGCTAGTTCTTCAGCCTTCCGTTTTGTAGAAGTAAAAATTAACATCTGATTATTATTACTCTGTTTAATTAAATCACACAAGTGATTATATTTCTCTTTTTCATTTGTAATCAAATACATTTGTTCTATGGTTTTTAATGTAATATCATTTTGATTTACTGTAACATGTATTGGGTTTTTCATATATCTTTTACTAATTTCTATTATCTCTGGAAGTATTGTTGCTGAAAAAAGACATAATTGTTTTTTATGTTTTATCTTTGATAATATATAATTAATATCTTCTATAAATCCCATATCCAACATTCGATCAGCCTCATCTAATACTACAAAATCTATTGTATCCAGGAATATTGTTTTTTGTCCTATATGGTCCATTAACCTCCCAGGAGTGGCAACAATAATGTGAATCCCTCTTTCAAGTCTAATGATTTGATTTCTCATATTTTGTCCTCCATAAATAGCAGCTACTTTTGTTTCTGTGTATTTTGCAAGTTTATTCATTTCCTTTGCTACTTGAATTGCTAATTCCCTTGTAGGAACTAATACTAAAGCTTGTGCACTTCTTGCATTTTTCATTTTCATTAAAATAGGTAATGAATATGCGGCAGTCTTTCCTGTTCCAGTATGTGCTTGTCCAATTACATCGTTTCCCTGCAAGATAATAGGAATTGCTTTTTCTTGAATAGGAAAGGGTACTGTATATCCACTTTCTTTTAGAGCTAGTAACAGTTTTTTATTTAGTCCCAGTTCATCGAATAGTCCTGTCATTAAATTTCATCTAGTTTAATAAACAATCTTTTATCTTATCTAATCTAAATCTTTTGCAAATTTTTTAAAATATATGATGATATTATTAAGTAATAAAATCAATTTTAAAAATAATAATAAAATAAGAAGCTAATACAAACACTAATACAACTGTTTTTACGTTATTATGATGATATATTTAATGATTGCTGAAGACGAAGAACTAAAAGAAAAAAAGCTACGGGGCTCTGGAGGCTATGTTATTGCCAGAGTTTCAGATTATGAGCAAAAAAAAGGTAATCTGGGTGGGCCCGAGTTATTTATTGCAGGAATTGGACGATTACCCAAAGACAGAATTTTAAAATATTATTGTAATAAATGTGAGAAAGACTATCCAACGTCTCCAGATTTAAATTATGAAAATCCAAATGAAGATGTCGGTGAAGGGGTCGTTTTAATTGAAAAAGGCGAATACAAATGCTCAGTTTGTAATGCAGTTCTTTCTCAATATCGTAAATTTAATAATGAAGCATCTCCTCCTACTTCTACTACTCCAACCAAAACTAATTCTGTCTCTCAATCAAAGTCATCGGATGTCACTATTTCCAATTCATCACCTAAAAATAAAAAAGAATCTGAAAAATCTATACTGCCTTCTAGTACTTCTGAAGAAAATACTTCAGATTCAATACAATCTGAGAGTACAGATACTAAATCTAGTAATGTAAAAATCGCTAAAGGAAAATATTTTCCTATTCAGTCAATTATTGGAATGCCAGTTTATGATCATGAAGCTATGCTAGTAGGAAATGTTCAAGAAATAGGACTTAGAAAATCGCTTGAAGGTACAATACAAATTACATTAAAAATTGATAATCGCGATAAAACATCTGAAACTAATAATGGTAATGAATCATATGATGAAATTACTTGGTCTGATATTTCTAAAATCGGAGATATTGTTCTAATAAATTGGGAACAAAAGAAAATATCACCATCTGACACTTCTCTTAGAGATAAAAAAATATGTATTGCATGCCAATACCATAATGAATCAGATGCTATTTATTGCGAACAATGTGGTAAAAAACTAGGATAATATTTTTTCTTTCAACTTTTTAATACTATCTTGGTTTATCTTTCTGATTTTTTTAATCCTATTCTAACATCTACTGCTCTTACACCATTACCTTTTTCTAATACAAGTAATGGATTCATATCAAATTCTTCAATTTCTGGAAAATCAGTAACTAATTGTGATAGCCGTTGAATACTTTCTACTATTCCATCTATATCTGATTCCTTTTCTCCTCTTGTTCCTTTTAATAGCTTAATAGTTTTTATAGATTCTACCATTTCTTTTGCTTGTTGTTCGTCTATTGGAGCTATTCTAAATATGACATCTTTTAGAACTTCTACATATATCCCACCCAAACCAAACATTATTAATGGCCCAAATAACGGATCTCTTTTTGCACCTAAAATTGTCTCTTTTGCAGAACCTATCATTTCTTGAACTAAAACTCCTTTGATCTCTGCGTCTGATTTGTATTTTTTTACATTCAACAATATTTCATTAAATGCTTTTATAGCTTCTTGCTGATTTTTAATTCCAATCTTAACACCTCCAGCATCGGATTTATGAATGATCTGTGGAGAAACAATTTTCATAACTACCGGATAACCTATTTCTTCGGCTGCTTTTGCCGCCTCTTCTTCATTTGTAGTCAGAAATTTTTTTGGAGTTGAAAATCCATATGCCTTTAATATTTCATAACCTTCTTCTTCAAGCAAATTAGTTCTGTTAGATTTTATTACATTCTCTAAAACATTTCTTGCTTTTGTCTTATCTGCCTCGAATTTTTTTGGAGGAATATCTTCTTTTTCAATCCATCTACGGTGTCTAAACATAGCTTCTAATGTTCTTATTGCTGGTTCTGCATACATAAAATGCGGAATTCCTCCCTCTGAAAGAATTTTTTTATTTTCTATTCCTTCAGCTAATCCCATTAATGCAGCCAGCATTGTTTTTCCAGTATTCTTGGATGTTTTTATTATTGTTTTTGCTAACTCATTATAATCTAATGTTGCAGAAGGTGTACACATAGTAACTACTGCACTAACATTATTATTGGATAAGACTTCATCTAGCACTTTTTCAAATCGATTAAAATCAGCATCTCCTACTATGTCAACAGGATTTCTAGCTGAACCATGGGGTGGGATAACTTTGGCTATTTCCGATTGTGATTGAGAAATATCTGCCATTTTTAATCCATATTTTGAACAAGCATCTGTGGAAATTATGGCTGGTCCACCTGCATTTGACACTATAGCTACTCCACCATTTGAAGGTGGTATTGGTTGTTTCGCAAAAGCTGTAGATGTTTCAAATAATTCTTGCATGGTGTCTACTCTTATAACTCCTGATTGTTTAAACAGAGCATCGTATGTTTCATCAGACCCCATCAAAGCTCCGGTATGTGACATGGCAGCTTTTGCTCCTTCAGGTGTTCTTCCTGATTTCAATACAAGAATAGGTTTCTTTTTTTCTTTTGTTATTTTTTTAGCTATCTGCATGAATCTTTTTCCATCATGAATATCCTCTAGATACATGACAATTACTCTTGTCTCATCATCCTCGGAAAGTAGTTCTAATATATCATTTTCATCCATATCTACTTTATTTCCCATACTGATTACTTTTGAAAAGCCTATTCCTTGAGCTATAGCATCTTCAACCGTAGCAGCGCAGATAGCACCGCTTTGTGATACTAGAGCTATTCCTCCAACATCTGGTGTAATTTTTAAAAATGTAGCATTCATCATACTGCTTTGAGATAAGCTCATTATTCCTAAGCAATTTGGACCAATTATTCTAGTTCCATATTGTTTACCAATATCTCCAATTTGCTTCTCAAGTTGAGCTCCAGATTCATCAACCTCTTTGAATCCTGCAGAAACTATTATTGCCCCTTTGATTTTCTTTTCTCCTATTTCTTTCATTACTTGGGGAACAATCTTGTTTGGAGTGGCGATTACTGCCAAGTCAATATCTTCTGATATATCTAAAACGCTTTTAAAAGCATTGATTCCGTACACCGTAGGATTAGACGGAGTAATGGGGTATATTTTTCCTTTATAACCATCGATAATATTTGAAAAGATAGCCTTTCCCACTCCTGGCTTTTCAGAAGCCCCAATTACAGCAATTGACTGTGGGTTAAAGAAAATATTCTTTGAGTCAAATTGAGATGATGAAGACATATAATTATCGTTTCACAGATGCATGGTTATATGTATTCCTGTTAGGATTATAATGAAATAAAATCTATAATTCAAGCCATCTAACTAGCAATTTGAAAAGTTAAATTATTCTTTTATAAATTTAGAATATTGGTAAACTCGATAGAAAAAATTGTTGATTCGGAGATTAGTACAATGATCTCTGATCTTAAGACATTGATTAACATTCCTAGTGTTTCTGCAAAAGATCAAAATCTTGTTGAATGTGCAGAAGCAGTTTCTGCTCTTATGAATAGAGTAGGGATTAAATCAGAAATTATTTATCTTGATCCTAAAGATAAAAATATTGCAGCCTCTTCTCTTCCTCCTCCTGTAGTATATGGAGAAATAAAATCACAAAAAAATCCAAATGGCAAAACTATCTTATTTTATAATCACTATGATGTTCAACCTGAAGATCCTTTAGATCAATGGAATGTTCCTCCTTTTAGTGGTGAGGTTTCTGGAAATTATATTTATGGAAGAGGTTCATCAGATGACAAAGGTGAATTAATTACTAGAATAAAAGCAGTAGAGTATTTCCTAAGAGAAACAGGTGATGTTCCGTGCAATGTTAAATTTATTGTAGAAGGAGAAGAAGAAATCGGAAGCACACATATAGAAAAATATCTTACCAAACACAAAGAAAAATTTGCTTGCGATGGAATCATATGGGAATTTGGATATATAAATGAAAAAAATATACCCATTATAAGTTTAGGGATGAAAGGGTTACTGTATGTTGAATTGATTGCTTATGGTCCAAATAAAGACACTCATTCCAGTTTAGCAGTAATTGTAGAAAATCCGGCATGGATCTTAATTAAATTGCTCAATAGTATGAGAGATGAAAATGGGCGAATATTAATAGCAGATTGGTATAATGATGTAAGAAATTTTAATCAAGAAGAAGAAAAAATTCTTAATTTAGAATTTTTTGAAGCAAATGAATTTAAAAAGGAATATGGCATATCAAGGTTTTTAGGTGATATTTCTGGAATTGATGTTAAAAAAGCATTATGTGGTTCTCCCACGTGTAATATTGCTGGTTTTGTTTCAGGATATGTAGAACAGGGTGCTAAAACTATAATCCCCTCATTTGCAAAAGTTAAACTTGATTTTCGTCTTGTTCCTGATATGGATCCACAAAAACAGTTTGCTAAACTCCAGAAACATATTAAAGACCTGGGTTTCGAAAACATAAAAATTAACTTTATTCATGGAGAAGCAGCCGCTAGAACTTCTCCAAATGATCCATTTGTTAAAATAATAACAGAATCAGCAAAAAGAGTTTTTAGAGATGTAATTTTAAATGTCTCATCAGCTGGGACTGGACCGATGCACTCATTTCAAAAGATTCTCAAAGCGCCTTCTGTCTCAATAGGAAGTACATATGTATACGCTAGAATACATTCGCCAAATGAATTTGCAAGAATTGATCTTTTGACTAATATTACAAAATGTATAGGAGAAATTATGGAAAACTATAATTAATCGAAAATAATCAAATTTATTTTCCCAATTTTACACTACTTTATCTTGGATTTTATGTCTAGACATAATGTAAAATCCATGAGCAGAAATTAATAAAGCTGATAAAGACATTTTTGTAGCAAATACTGCATTCCATGGTGTATTGGGATTAGGATAGGGTACATTTATATCATCTAATCTTATTATTCCATTTATTGCATCCACTGTAATAAATGAATTCCATATAACAAAATTATAAATAAATTCGTATAACGATATTACCAGTATAGCAAGAACAATTAATTGAACAATAGATATTATCGATTCAGGAATTTTCTTTACTTTATCTGCTCCTAATTTTGTAACACAATACCAACCAACAACAGTAACTATCATTAAATAAGTTACCAATTTTGCTAATCCTGGAAAAGGAAATTCTGTATTGACAAGAACTTCGCCTATAACTACTTTTCCTGTCCTTAAATATTCATCCATGCTTACGTATAAAGAATAAAAAGTAATTAAGGCCATTGTTGTAGCACAGAAGTAAAATACAATTAGAAAGATTGTTCTTGCTCTTTTCTCATCATTTTTTTGTAAAGAACTACGCATTATTATTACTCCTACTTTATAGATCTTAGTTATAAAAATTCACATAAAAATTTTTAGAATTATAGTGCTTTAATCATGCTTATATTATTATAGTTAAGGTCCAAAATTAGTTTATGCAAGGAAAAAAAGTGTTAAATTGGAATAAAGAACGGCCAACTTGGGATGAATATTTTATGCTTCAAGCTGAAATTGCAAAGTTAAGATCTAATTGCCTTACGCGACAAATAGGAGCAGTTATCGTTAGAGATAATAGGCAGATAGCAACAGGTTATAATGGAACTCCTCCTGGAATACTTAATTGCATAGATGGAGGCTGCAAAAGATGTCAAGAAAGAATTAATGGAAAATTGAATTCTGGGGTTAATTTAGAAAGATGTTTATGCACCCACGCTGAAGCAAATGCAATCATGCAATGTGCATTATTTGGAAATGGTTCAAGTACAAAAGATACAACATTGTATAGTACATTTGCACCTTGCTTAGAATGTAGTAAGATGTGTATAACTGTAGGAATCAAAAGAATTGTTGTTCTAAATGATTATCCTGAGGATGGTAACATATTATTACAAGAAGCAAATATAAAGCTTGATAAATTAAAGAGAAAAGAACTTCTTCCTTGGTGTAAATTCATTTAATGAATTATCAATGATTGATGATTTTCTATAACTTACTATATCGTTAATATATGTTTAATGTATTAATTATCTCTCTTAACGATGATTTTTACATAATGAAAGAATTTTATATTACTTTATACTGAATTAAAAAAAGTATGGCTAAAGATAAATATGATCTTTCTATAAATGAACAAGAACTACAAACTATATTGGATTCTCTTAGCAATACTATCTTTAATGAAGAAATTAAAGAAGATGCAAGAAAAAATGCAAAAGATTTATTTATAAAATTACAAAAAGATTTTCCAATGTTAAAATAATTCTATTCTTTTGTCATTTAGAAATTAAATAATAATGTGTCTAATATACAAACTTAATATATACTCTTATCTATATTTTTTCTCTTATGCTTTTAATGATCTTTAAAACAATATCAGCGTCATTTGCTTCTGGTTCGAGCTCTAGATATGTATTCAATAATTCTAAGGATTTTTCTGGATCTTTCTCTTGTAATATTATTCCTTTATCCCTGATTGCATATGTATTTTTAGAATCTATAGCAAAAATCATTTCATTTGCTATATTTAATTTATCAAATTCTTGAATTTCAAAAAAACTATCTTTTAAATTATTTAGAATTCGTATCATTACTTGAGATAGATTAGCTTTTTCAACTAATTTTTTTGTTAATAGAATATTTTGATTTGGAAAAAAACTATCGATTAAATTTTTTAAAGCATAATCATCCATTATTCTACCCTTATTAAATGGGTCAATTATTATCTCATTATGATTAGCATCATCTAACACATATTTAACTAGAAAATGTCGTGGAAAATTAACTGGATACAATATAAAGTTAACCGATTGTGCAAGAGTGATATATATTATTGATAATGTTATAGGAATTCCGATTTTCTTTTCAATTACAATATTTAAAAAATTATTTAAGGGATTTTGATAGTCATGTATATTAGCCTTGAATTCTTGTTCTTTAAACATATACTCATTTATTAATTCTATTATTTGAGTAGGTCTGCTAAAATTGATATTAGAACTTTCTCTTTTAATATTAAGTTCCTTTTGCATTAAATTTATTTCTTCCAAGTATTTTTTTACATTCATATCATTATAATAAATTATTTTTGAAAGTTGTAAAGCACATTCTGCAATTTTATCAAGCTTGTTAGGTTTTATGAAAGAATTAACTGTATTTATAATCCAGTTGTTAATTTTTAAATCAAGATCTTCCAACAATTAATATCTTATCTAGTCTAATATATTCTTGATTAACTTCCGTTTTTATAATTATTTATTAGGTTAACATTTTTATTTGATAGATTTTTTATTGTATTTTTACATAGGAATACGTATATGGATGAATTCAAGATACTTCTCAATTGTAATATTAGTGGTGGAGAATCTTTTGATTATAATTCTTATGAATTATTGATGAAATATTGTGGTTGTTATCGTTGTTGTTCTAATAACGATTGGATAAATTTGACATAAGACTATGCAATCGAATTCCTCAAACAAACTCTTTTTCATATATATTGCAAAAAATGAAGAATGGAAAAAAAGACAAGAAGAAGATTGGGATTATGTATCTTCCATGGTTAAATTCTTTCATTGGTGGACAAAAAGAAATTTTGCTTTAAATTTTAGTATTGATGCTGATATTCTGCCTGTAATCACTGGAAGATTATTTGATAGAATGTCATTAGCTTATTTATTAAGAGATCATCAAGGCAGAGGAAAATCAGTATATCATTTTTATCTCTCCTTTTTCAAACCATTTTGGACTGATTGTAATGTATCTGGATATGCTACAAATAACTTTGGAATGATTCAATGGAAAAGACCTGAACATATAGAATCAAAAGAACAAATTTCAAAATATTTTGCAGATTATAATTGTGCAAGAGTTTCACATGTTTTATTACATGAAATATTAAGACTTAAAGGAAAAAGCAAAAAGGAATATTTTGATCAAATCCATGATTTATGGGATGAACATGAACACAAAAGTCTTCCTTTTATTTATTATAATGAAAAATATTCGAAGGTATCATACAATGATTTCTACCGATTTGTAACAATAGATATATCAAAGCTCTAATTGATATCCAATCTGATTTTAAAAAATACTAATAACTTAATAATAATAGTAAACATAATGCGATTAAAATATGAATTCTGAATTGGTGATTAAAGCAGGGGCAGTTATTGCGTCATTTGGAACAATTTTTTTAGTTATCTTTGCAATAGTATTACTTGTATTTTCTATTACAAAATTATGTGATAATGGACTTAAGTGTATATACGTTTCTAATGCTCCCTATCCATTAAATTTATTGATCGCTCCAATAGTTCTAGTAATTATTCTTGTTTTTATCGCTTGTGGTATAGCAATGATAAGATTAGGAAAATGGTCTTTTAATAAAAAAAAGTTGTATGATAAAAATAATTAAAAAATTTATAGAATTTAATTCTATAGTCTATTATTATTTTCTTTATTTATTCTTGTTGAGCTTCGTCTTCGTCTTCGTCTTCTTTCTTCTTTGATGATGATGTTGTTGCTGCGGCTGATCTTTTACTTCCCTTCTTTGGTGTTTGCTCTTCTATATCGTCTGCTCCTTTTTCAGTAACTGTAAACCTTGTATCTGAATAAGGATGATATGGTGAATCCATCATTTTTGCTATTCTATTTTCTCCTGATTTTCTAAGATAGATTCTATACGTAGAAGCATGACCTAAAACATTACCACCTGTCGCTTTTGTAGGATCGCCAAAGAACGTATCAGGTGACGACTGTACTTGATTCGTTATAACTATTGCTATGTTGTAGATCTCTGCTAATCTTATTAATTTATGTAACATACCGTTTAATCGTTGTTGTCTATCTGCTAAAGTTCCCCTTCCAGAAAATTCAGCTCTATGAAGAGATATTATGCTATCAATTACTACTAATTTTGCTTTAAAATCGTCAATATATTTTCCTAAATCTTTAACTATTAATTCGAGATGAGAGCTGTTATAAACTTTGCAAACTGCTATACTTTTAAGAATTTCTGTAGGCTCAAATCCTCTTGATCTTGCTATTTGTTCAACTCGTTCTGGTCTAAATGTACCTTCTGTATCTATATATATAACAGAGCTATTTAATCCACCTGCCTCAACTGGTTGTTTTGCTGTTACACATAAAGTATGACAAACTTGCGATTTGCCTGATCCGAATTCACCATAGAACTCTGTTAAAGCCTGTGTTTCTATTCCTCCAAGTAAAAGATCATCTAATGCATAAGAACCAGTGGAACATCTAAGCATTGATCTTCTTTTTTGTAATGCATCCTCTGCAGTAACAAATTCCTTATCTAAAACATTTGTTTCTCTTAATAGTTTTTGAGCTGAAATTATAAATGAAGCCGCTGTTTCTTTTGTAGCATTGATACTTTCAGATAGTTCTTCCGCACTGGCTACAGCTAAATCCATTACAGAAATAATACCGGCATCTTTCAATTTTTTTGCAGTAGTAGGACCTATACCTTCAATATCTTGAATATCTATATCGATTATTGCAACATTAGCATTTGATTTTGATTCATTTTCCATATTACTATGCAAATGATTTTCTCATATTAATATATGCAGGAACTTTATAGAGGGTGAGGGAGGTATGTATTTTTTTATACAGATTAATTTAAACTCTATTTTTCACATTTTAATTTAATGTAATTAGATATAGATGGGGCCGAAGGGAGTTGTTCTGATAGTGATTTAATCATTATCAATTGAACCCTTGACCTACGGGTATCTTCAAGCTATTGCCAGCCCTATTCTTTGATCTGGAGCCCGTTGCGATGCCAGGCTTCGCTACGACCCCATATGACATCGTAGTTATGGTTTGATCTATATCTCTATAAGCTTTACGAAGATATAAGAAAATAATTTAGTAATAATAATAAATATGAAATTATCAAATTTTTAGTATAACATTTTTCATATCTTTTATTTTTTATATAAATTTTTATTTAATTCAGTAAAAAATAAATAATTTATTTTAGCAACATCAATATTGATAGGAGAAACACAACTCCGTGCTCGAAGAACCAGAATTAAAATATTACGTGCTATAGCTGAAAGAAATGGATCTGCTGGTTTTTCTGACATACAAAATGCTACAGCTTTATCTACGGGATCCATATATTACCATATTGAAAGAATGAGAGACTATATAAGAAAGAATGCAAAGAATTATTCTATTACAAAAAAAGGTATTCAATTATTAGTAGAAATTGATTCAAAAAATAAGATGTCATAATTAGTTTTCAATTAAATTTTTTGATATTTATAATTTTAAATACTTTACGATCAATTTTTATGAAACATTCCATTTATAAAATCTATTAATGAAATATCGAAGTAGGACTGATATAGTAGCATTAATACTGGAAGCTACTAAAGAGGGAGCCGCTAAAACAAAAATAATGTATAAGGCTTTTCTTTCTTATAGTCAATTAAAAGATTATCTCTCAATATTATTAGAACGTGAGTTAATAGAGTATTCTGATAAAGATCAAATTTTTAGGATAACAGACAAAGGAAGACGATATTTGTATCTTTATTCTAAAGTTATGGAACTAATTACCCCAAGTGATCAGGATTTGGAAAATAAAATTAAATAAAATAAATTGATTTTATAATAAGAAATAATATTATGTCTATTATTTTAGTATTTGTTTATATTATATAACTAGGTCATATAATAATAAATTACTAGAAAGTATATGGCAACAATTTAGGAGTAAAAGATAAGTAATATGATAAAATATAAAATAACAATGAATTAGCAAAAATATTTTTTAATTTTGCTAATCTTTGGTGATGAGTCATTGTCTATCAATTTCCACTTATTTGCTTCCATCACAGATTCTCTTTCACAGTCTGAAATCTCGTTAAACGAATGATAAACCAAAGATGACATAAGTGATTCATTAAAATTTGCATGTCCCAGACCTAGAGCATGACCAAACTCATGTTTTGCTATATATTCAATTACCTTTTTGTTCAATTGTTTCCCAAAAGCCTTTTCAGCAAGCGATATCTTAACATTAAAAATAAATCCATCTGAATCAAAATTAGTCATCGTCTGTCCTGCTACTTTTCCATTATCATTTCTAAAAGAAATTTTTATATCTACTTGTTGTTTACTATCTGTCTCTTTAAAATCAATTCCTTGTATGTTTTCTTTCCAATAATTTATCGCAGATATTACTAATTTCTTCGTTTCGGGTTTTGCATTATTTATTTCGTATGTAAGTATCCCGTCTGCAAGTTGATTTCTCCATGTACAGCAAATTTCTATTTGTCTTTTTAAATAATCAGTTTTTTTGATGGTCGAATAAATATAATCAAAATTAAATTGAATTAAAATAATAATTAATAAAAATGCAAGTAAAAAAGATAAATACTTGATAAATTTATTCAATAAATGAACTATAAAATTAACTCATATATCTTTTCTTTGTTAATAATATTTTTTTCTTTGTATACTTAATTTAATAAATAAAGACGGAAGAGTATTATAGGTTACTATTATAATAGGGTATGATATTTGATGTCATCAGCTGAAGTTTATTCAACTATATATCTAAAATATAAAAATTTGGAAGATATGCTTAAGGTCATTTTATTTGCTTCTCAGTCACCTATAGGAATGGTGCCAATGCTTTATCACATCAATTTTAAGGGTGAAGAATTATTATTTATAGAAACAGGAGCAGTCAATACAGTTATTCATTATATGGTTTTGGCTGAAAAACCTGCAAAAAAATTTATTGAATTAAAGCAGCTTACTGGAAAATTCGAGTTTGTAAACGGAATAGGTAATGATACACAGGCTATTTACATTCCAATTTTAGAATTGGAACAATCTTCATTTAATTTTCCGTCTAATACGATAAATTAAATTTCTTTTATTTTTGGTTATTATCTAGTTAGAGTTATAGTTTCACATTATAAACTTTCAATTTCTTACTTAATGTTTAAAAAGCATATGTTGTATTATAATAGCATGGAATTAAAACTTTTGTATAGTATTTATGTTGGAATAAAAGTCTCAATCTATAAATTGATAAAAGGACTCCCAAAAAAAAAATTTTCCAAAAGAATTGAATAACGATAAAATTTCATATTGTTATTATTTTTTGCATATTTAATTGATTTTAACTTTAGTCTACCATATCCTGTACTATATCATTTTATAACATCACAATAACATATTTTTATGACATTAGATGTTTTAATTGAATCGGCTAAGAATGTTTATAGTGAAATTAAGGATTTGTTAGGAACAAGCGAAGGCGCTAGTAAAATAAGTCTTGGTGCTGGAGGCGATATTTCTAGAAAGATTGATATCGTCGCAGAAACTGCAGTGCTAAATACAATTAAATCCAATAATATGTCTCCAGTGATAATTGGAGAAGAATGTGGAATAGTTAATCTAAATAAAACATCCTCTTCTTCCTCTTTGTCTAACAATAACAACGGTTTTGTGATAATGGATGCAGTAGATGGCACTACTAATGCAATTCGTGGTATCCCTTTCTCCTGTTGTTCTCTAGCTTTCGCTAGTGAATTTAAACTAAGCTTTGTTACTGATGCAGTAGTACTAGATTTGTTCACGGGAGATATTTATTCAGCTTCAAAGCAGAAAGGCTCTTTTTTAAATAATAAAAAAATAAATGTTAGAAATGAAAAAGATTTCAGCTCGATTACTTCACTTGAAGATCTTAAATCAATTGATGTATTAATAGGTACAAATGTATCTGGAGTACCTCTAAATATTTTAGATGAAATTTCAAGAGTTATTTCATTTTCTTCTCATATACGGCATTTTGGCGCAAATGCTCTTGAACTTTGTTATTTTGCTAGAGGATTTATTGATGCTTACATAGATATTAGAGGAAAGATCCGATCTACAGATATGGCAGCAGCTTATTTAATAGCAAAAGAAGCTGGCGGTAAATTATATTCACCTAACGGTCACGAATTAGATTCTGAGTTAGGATTGAAAAATACACTATCATTTTATGCAGTGAGTAACAAAAGACTTTTTGATTTGATAAAAAGTTATGGATAAGAGAATTTAGACAAAATCTACTATTCTTTTGATTCTGTTCATCTACCTGATACTCTAAAAAGAAAAATTAATGATCTGTAGCATAAAATTATGCTGATTTCTGTTATTATTTTAGGAATCATATGATAATGAAATAAGGTTAAAGATGATTCTACATATTATATATAATTAAGTAATTTGAATAATAGTTAGAAATTATATATTGTTTCAAATAATATAAGTGATACAATTTTGAAAATAATCTTTTATTAGAATTATAATAATTCATCAAATTATATTTTTTCTTGATTATTATACATATAATCATAATATATTAGAAGGTGTCACGCTAAGTACTATGGTTTCAGAAATAACATCATAAAACTTATCTACCATA
>DASQLB010000069.1:0-8092 GCA_035630235.1 Nitrososphaeraceae archaeon
AAATTTTATAAAACTCTAGGATATCTAGCTAATATATAACTTCAGAAGAAATATTGAAATAACAAATACCGATACTTATTTACCTTAATAATTAATAACACTATCTTTAAATATGTAGATTTTCCCTTAATTTAATGAAACAAATTTCAAGTA
Organism: Nitrososphaeraceae archaeon; assembly: GCA_035630235.1. Classification (GTDB taxonomy): domain Archaea; phylum Thermoproteota; class Nitrososphaeria; order Nitrososphaerales; family Nitrososphaeraceae; genus TH1177. Next base: position 154 of record DASQLB010000069.1, read on the forward strand.
GTTTCAAGAAAACGATCGCATTCGTGACTCCTATTTTCTTGCTGGGCTCAATAATTTATTCAGTTTACCTCGGAACATTTGTCTATGCACAGGAATCTAATAGTATAGAATTTCCTATAGAATCACTTACCAAGATCCTTAACTCTACTGATGAAGCCAATGCAGCACTATCAGAGGGCGATGATGAACTAGTATCTCAAAACTTACAAGAAATCGAAACAGAAGTTAGAGACCAACTTGGTGAAATAAATGTACCTATTAATGATACTTCATCAGACGAAATTGCTGATGTTCTTGTACAGAAAGATCAATGAAATAAATTTTCATAGGTAACATATTATTTTTAATTTAAAATATTATTATTCTTTATTTTTACAAAATATTTTAAAAAATAAACCGATAGAACGAGTTCTTTTGTAGATTGAAATTATTGATAGATATGATTCGAGTAATATACATTCACTTCTACTAATGGCGAAAGAATTGAAATAAATTGTTGAATTTAGAATCTTGAATTAAACCTACACGAAAAATATGGTTATTTATGCAGTTCCGAACCACTTACACTAGCAGGTATATTCATTTCATTTCACACTAAGCTAGTGAATTCGAGAAAAGTACTGGCCCGTCGGGAGTAATACCGATAGCGGTGCAATAATAAGAGTTTACTATTATAAGCTATACTATCTTGTATATAGTTTTTTTATAATTTACGACATTGTATAAGGTGTCCACATTTTAGTTTGAAAATATATGGTATTTGAAATAAATAGTTTTTTCTTCTTTGAACTTAAATAAAAAAAATTAATTTTCATAATATTATGAATAACGAAGATAATTAGAGATAGAGAAGTATTAGTCATTTGATCGTTGAATTGTCCATGTAATAGGGTTCTACCACATATTATTTTGCTTTTAATATTAGATATTTATTTTAAAATTCTTTTTGAAAATTGAGAAATTTTTGTATTATTGTTACGTCCAAATTTCTTTGAACTTTATTAATTTATGATTAATTATTAATTGTTAAATAGTAGCAGTTATTTTTGATTCTTATTGTTGAATATAGATATCATATTTATAAAAAATGAGGTTTAGAATAGATTGAGGCACAAAATCTCGAATAGGATTCTTTGTACAGGTTTTGCTTTGCAGATAATATTAATCGTTTCATTCATTATTATTACAATAATAACAACTGATGAAAATCAATTAATGATTTCTACGTCAGATTCATTTGCTGCAGCAATTTCAGATAGAAATATTATGACAACAACTACATCTACTTTCTTAAAAACAAGTTTGCAATCATCATCACAACATGATTCTATTATCAATAGCTCTTTGAATGAGAGCAATTCTAGTTCTTCTCTTTCCCAGTCAAATAATAGTAGTAATAAGATTAAGATGCCTCAAATAACAGACTCCAATCTTAAAGTAGAAGTAGTAGTTGATGGTTTGAATATGCCTACAACAATGGCTTTTCTTGGAAAAGACGATTTCTTGATTCTACAAAAAAATGGCAGTCTAGTTAGAGTAATAGATGGAGTGATATCAGATAAAACCCGACTAGATGTCCCAGTTGCTAAAGGATTTTATCAAGGATTACTTGGAATAGCCATTACTAATCAAAGCATCTCAACAAAGAATAATGAAACTTATGTATTCTTATATTATACTGAAGTATCTACTACTAATAATAATACTAATAATAATGAAAACTCAACTAGAGATGGCAATAGTAGTACACATATTCTAGGAAATATGGTATATCGTTATGAATTTGTGGATAATAAGTTAATAAATCCCAAGTTACTTTTAAAATTACCAGCAAATTCAATAGAGAATCATGGTGGATATATTACTATTGGACCTGATAATAACTTGTACATAGTAATAGGAGAAGTAGTCGATGAATTTGATGAAACGGCCATTCAGACATTGACTCAAAACTATGTTAATAGTACTATTGTTGATGGCAGAGCTGGAATACTAAGAACAACACTAGATGGTAATCCAGTTTTAGATGATAAAGGTCATGGATTAATAGGGGATACATTTCCTTTGAATCTATACTATGCATATGGTATACACAATGGGTTTGGAATGGATTTTGACCCCATTACAGGCATATTATGGAATACAGAACCAGGACATTGGATTAATGACGAAATAAACATAGTTAGACCTGGTTTCAATAGTGGATATGGAATAATACAAGGATTAGGTAAATATTTTCCGGCTGCACCTTTTGCACTTGTAAATTTCAATGGAAGTGGAATTTATAATGAGCCAGAATTTGTATGGACACAAAAGATAGTACCAACAGGATTAAAATTCCTTACATCAGAAAAGATAGGCACACAATACCATAATGATATATTTGTAGGAGCATTTTTAGATGGAAGATTGTATCATTTCGACCTCAATCAAAATCGAACTCATTTATCGTTACCTTCAAAATTGAGTTCACAAGTATTACAGAATTGGAATTCTACAGGTTTTGAAGATATAGTCTTTGGAACAGGATTTGGAGGTATAAGCAGTTTGAATACAGGACCAGATGGATACCTATATGTGGTTTCAGTTGAACATGGCAAAGTCTATAGAATAATACCTATCAATAACTAATTTTTTTAGCTCGGTATATGTCATATATTGATTAAGAATAGGTTGTAATATTTACTTAATTATACCGATAGTAGTTCTAAAATAATAGTATATTGTAAAAAGACTACTACCTTGTACTTAAGCTTTTATTATTAGGAAACTTATTATTTTTGAATATTCAGAATAAGTATGAAATCTTTATTTCACAATGTTAACAAAATTTCACTTCTCAAAATCAATTAAAACTAATGTATATGCTAATTATACCCATCTAACAATATTTAAGTATAGAAAGATAGGTTAAGTAATTGACTTTAAAGAAAAAATGTTATTTCATTGATGTCTTGGTACTCAACCCACGCCTTGGAAATTATTTGCAATGGCTAGTTACTAGCAACTGTAAGTCGCTCTTCTATGTTACAGGTCAGTGATTCTCCTGCAAAGATTTCACCACTAGGACAATGTCCTATAAAATGTTCAGTTGGACCGAATATATTTACATTCAAGTCACTCTGAATATTGTCTATTATAGTATTAATAACTTGTGTAGATACTGTTACAAACACAAGAAAAACATCTGGACCCAATGTAACTATTACAGGAACAGGTGAACCATTGAAACGATTAGGATTTGGATGGTTACCGGTAATATCAATATTATAAATAGTAGGAAGTATTTCTGTTGTGATTCTATTACATGCCTGGGCACTTCTGGGAATAGTATCATCTGGTGTACATTTAATAGTTAAACTCACACTCAAAGTAGTTGGTGTTGTCGATTTCGGTGGTAATGCACAATCAATTGATGCTGGGTTAACACTTGTATTCAATACACATTGTAATGTTTGATTGGTTAGTAAGTCTCTGATGTTGTTGACTGTTACCTGTGTAGCGTTCTGTCCTGGTGGGCCTTGTGCTATTGTTAATTTACAGAATTCGACTGATTCAACAAAGAAACCTTCAAATTGACCAGTTTGACAAGCAACTTTCTTGTCTTTTGTAGGATATTTACTATAATTATCATCATAATAGTCTGCATCATATCCTTGAGCTATTGCTGTATTTGAAAAACCATTGTTCTGGTTGAGAAATGGCATTACTACTAACATTACTATTGAACTTGCTAAAAGCCCAAAAATAAGCGCTGATTTGTGCATATTATAACAACAAAGAAAAAATATATTTGAACTGCGAATAATAGTAAAGTAAGAAATTCTATAAAGTAGATTAGGTAACAACTATTAAGTTTCTCATTAACTAATTATTTTAGAGATAGAACAGACTAAAATCTTAAATTTATAATTGAAGTATATATTCTACATAAAGACTGACACAGAAAATATAGATTATGGATTGGTACGCGCGTTGTTGTTCTCTGATATCAATCCATAACTTATCGAAAATTTAGGAATTAAGATATTGTTATTATGTAAATATATGTAATAATATATTTCTCTATTAACAGTAAAAAAATTTCTCAGTATATTTTTCAAGAATTAAAAATTATCCTTATGAGTTCGTCAGGAGTAGAATAGTCCATGTAGTGGGGTTCACATTACTGGTATTTAGCTTTTATTATTAGAAACTTATCTACCTATTACTAGTCTTCCAATCTCCTACAATTACATTAATAGCTCCATCATCCTTTAACTTACCATTAACACCTCTAAACCCAATATATCCAGAATGGTTGTTTCCCCATCCAGATATTGTGTTGTCAACAAATGGTTTGTATATTCCACTTGCCATCCTAAGTGGAGGAATTTCGGACATTACATTCAGTTCGGTATAATTTGAAGGAAATGATTCATCTTTGTGTAGGCCTAATAAGCCTAATGGATTTTCATTTTCTGTCTTAATGTATAAATTTTGAAGTAAATTGTCTTTAGGATTGTATAGATTATAGAAGTTGTTTACTATATTATCAATAGCAATTCCAAAGGGGCTATTCTTTGATGCTGCTCTATCGCTAATTGCTGCTCCTATAAGATGTATAGAAGTGATATCATATTCTGAGTTATTCTTCCATGTTTCGTTATTATTTAATGTTATCACGGCACTTTCAACTACTTTTGCGCCTAAAGAATGTGCAATTATTCTTATATTGCAGTTTGGACAATTAGCTTTAAAATCAGAGAGAAATTTTGCTAGCTTTGGTCCATTCTGTTTTGCTATAGATTTAGCAATATCCCAACCTGTTGGATTTATAACAGTATTTGAATCCCAACTGAATCCTACTACTGGAATATTATATCCATTTGCATTCAATGATAGGTTGGTCCTGTCTATCTGTTCTTTAGCTGTAATCTGTCTTGTCCATACTCCATGAATATATATTGCTAATTCATTAATGTTTGAACAAGGAATTCCATTTAATTCAGGAACATAAAAAGAGTCATAATCTTCTATTTTACGAGACAAACTCAGTTGGCCTGTCTCCAGGTTAAAGTGATTGCGAGTTGATACTATTGGTAATTTTTTATTCCATATATTCAAAAGATTAGATGTAAAAGTTGAATGATGACGTTTTGCTAGTAAGTCCTTATAAACAGACCAATTTTTCATATGTTGTAATTTGCAATATTTATTAAATATCTTTCTACAATCATAAATCAAAACATAATATTAGTTTGTCATTAATATGTCACTTCATTGAACTTATGGAATAAAATAGTTTATTGAAGTTGTAATATCTAGGAGTGTAATATTCAGAATGTTTTGTAAACTATTTGATATTTTTAATAAATATTTTTCTTATTTATCAACATAGTCTTTACAAAAATTAAGTTCACTTATGTCTTTAATCTCATCGCTTTTATTCATAATTGTCTTAAGAATTTCCAGGGCAGCTTCTTTAGATTTCACCTTTTACTGTCCTATTAAGTACAAAATGAAAGTCTCTCATTGTTTTTTAAATGTTAATATTATTATTAATAAGCTTATAAAAATAACAAAATAATTATTTATTCACCTAATGGGTAAATTCTTTGTCATTCAAATTCATTTACAAAAGCAATAACATAGTTCGGAGTAGTGCCCTCCATGTAGTTGGATTCTATTACATTGTATTTAGTTTTTTGGTAACTTATATTCTACAATGTGATATTCATAGACTGGTGAATCGCCTTACATAATTTTTCCTAAAATCTTTCTTCCTTTGTTATCTACTTTCTTTGAGTGAATCTTTTTTTCAATTCTATTATTTGGTTTGGTCCCAGACTTAATTGCATTAATTATAGATTCATTATTTTTTGTATGATTTAGAATGTTACCTCTGCTAACAAAAGTATAATCTTCATTATTAGAATGACTTTTTATTATCTTAATTTCCTTCTTTTTCTTATCCATTTCTTTAACCTATTTTATATATTTGCAAGTTAGCAATTAATGTTATTGCAAAGTAAATGATGAATGAATTAGTGAATTGGTGAGTGTTGATAATTAATTTTGAATTAACATAAAATTGTAATACACATAAAATTGTAATACACATAGAAAAGCATGTTATATTAGGTATTGATAAAATGCAACACTTTTTGTATCAAGAAATTAAATATAAATTTTAAGCTAGCTAACAAAGTAAAATTTAATTTTTAAGATTTCTGAATGTTTGTTTTAATTTCCTGTTTCTTGGTGTAACCCTTAATTTATAACCACAACATGGGCAAAATATGCCTTCCCAAGCGATAAAAATCTGACAAACCTGACAGCGTTTTTGTCCTATCAAATAACGCTGACCATTTAAGGGTCTAATTACTTTATGGCGCGAACATATTCCCTTACACACCATATCTCATTATAGATAATTATTAGTATTTGTAACTTGTGTTATCTTAACTTACCTGCTTCTATTCCTGCTGAGGCGCATTCTTTTAAATAGATTTTCTCACATTCGTTAGATATAGTTATGAATTTGTGAATTACTGGGATTATAGCCGTATTATAAACACATTTGATATCACCTTCTGTATTTATATCAAATCTTCTATCATCAATTGTTTTCAATACTTGTTCTTTACAAATTTTGGTAATTACATTATTAATCTCAAAAATACATTTATCTATTTTTACAAAATTTTGTTCATGATTGTTATTATTATTGTTATTAACATTAAATGTCATTCTATTTACTTCTTTTTCTCCTTTTAATCCCGTCTAATCTAATAGATTGTTAAAAGATTCTATCCTTTTACTTTTATTATTTTATACAATCTATATAACTAATTTTATCTATCTTTGCTATTTTGCAAGCTGTATCTAAATAATTAACCTAGTTTATCTTATTGTTGATATAATTATACAAAATATATGTATATGAAGACTGATAAATAAGGGTCAGTCTGGAGTAATACCGATAGAGGTTCTAAAATATGAGTCTACTATTGTAGAGATACTACCACCTTTTATTTCTCTTTTTGGTAATGTATTTTGAATTATAAAATTAAAATATAAAAAGTCATTATTTTTAATTAATCAAAGAAATATTGGTGAATTTTTAGGAAGGGATTTCAACTGAATGATACTGTAGTAGTAGGGTCAAAATCAACAAAGATTTATGACAGAGACAGTCTCATCTAGACTATTAGCTACATACATTCTATCAGAAACTAAGTTGTATGCTATACCATAAGGCGCAGAACCTACTGTAATTAGAGTAGGGTCAACTGTGTTTGTTGTCGTATTAATTACAGAGACAGTACTGTCACCACCACTAGTAACATACATTCTCTGATTGTCACGGCTGTATGCTATATCAAATGGTTCAATTCCTACTGTAATAGGAGTAGAGTCAACTATGTTTGTTGTCGTATTAATTACAGAGACAGTATCATCGCCAAAATTAGTAACATACATTCTCTGATTGTCAGGGCTGTATGCTATACCTCTTGGTTCATCTCTTACTGTAATTGGAGTAGGGTCAACTATGTTTGTTGTCGTATTAATTACAGAGACAGTACTGTCACCACCATTAGTAACATACATTCTCTGATTGATATAGTCGTATGCTATACCATAAGGCGCAGAACCAACTGTAATTGGAGTAGGGTCGACTGTGTTTGTTATCGTATTAATTACAGAGACAGTACTGTCACCACCATTAGTAACATACATTCTCTGATTGTCAGGGCTGTATGCTATACCTCTTGGTTCAATTCCTACTGTAATTGTATCTATAACTGTGTTTGTAGTGATATCAATTACTGAGACAGTACTGGCATCAGAATTAGTAACATAAATTCTCTCGTTTACTGAGTCATATGCTATACCAAATGGTGCATTTCCTAATCCAGTTATCGTATCAACTGTTACTTTACATGGTGGTGGTGGA
>DASQLB010000070.1:0-2273 GCA_035630235.1 Nitrososphaeraceae archaeon
GAAAATATTGGTTCCTCTTTGGGTTTCAAATCCTCCTTGAAGAAATTCTTCTGGAGTAATCCAAATACCATAATTCATATTTTTTCCAGCGGCATCGTCGTTCATTCCACCTTTGTTCACAATGGTTGCGGGTTCTAAATAGTCCTGCTTATCTGTTCTAAACCAAGTTGACAACGTAAAGTCTTTTAATTGTAATCTTTCGCTATTTTCAATATCTAAAAAGTTAGACCCAGCAAGGGTAAGAAATGTAGGTGAAGTTTGAGATTCAACTAATCTATAATTCGAGTTAATTAATAAAATACAACAGAAAAGAGTAATTAGTACAGCCGATAATAACTGAAATTTTCTATCGGAATTTTTCATATAATTTGCTCCTAGATTTTTTTAACATTTATTCTACTATTTAAAAATACCCCTAATATCCTCTACCGTAATTTTGCAAATTAAAATATCATTAATACTTATATTAATTATGTAAGTTAGTTTTTCTAAAATATTCTCATTCATTTATCTAAAACAGATTTCTGAATATTTATAACAAACCGAATTTTTTTTTATAAATATTAATCATATTTTTGATCTATTATATAGTTCTTAATCTTTTTTTAAATTAATAATCTAGAAATGTTATAAAGGCTATAAAACAACGGGTTCTATTGTATTATAAATTAAAAATCATATATCCATGTCTTCGTAAGAAAAATACTTTATTAAACAACAAAAACCATTTTATTGATAGTCTTATTTAATAGATAAAAGATAACGTGAATACAATTGCTCAAGTTTCTAAAATCCAATAAAGGTTTAGTATATATCATAATAGGAAATATCGTTGGTGCTTTATTGACAGGAGGATTTTGGCTTTTGCTAGCATCATTACAGAGTGTAGAAGAATATGGACAAACTAGTTATATGATTTCAATGGCTTCCTTGGCATCCAGTTTTGCTCTTTTGGGTTTGAATACAGCTATAACAACTTTTATACCTAAAGGACATGAAAAAATTCATGTTGCCGCTAACCAAGTTGTATTAATTTCAAGCATTATTGCTGCATTAATTGTTGCACAACGAGACTGGTTATTAGGTTTTTTCGTAGTCGGGATGAGTTTTTGGATGATGAGTATTTACGAATTTCTTGGAAGAAAATCATATAAACAATATGCAATTGCGAACATTGGAGCAAGAGGGTGTCAACTTTTACTTTCCATCGTACTTTATTATCTAATAGGAATTCCTGGAATTATAATTGGCTTTACAATCTCTTTTTTCTTGTTTAGTCAAAGATACATTCTTTCAATAAAATATTTTAATAAAGATTTTAGCGAGATTAGTGGAAAAATGAAATTTGCTTTACATAGTTATTCGTTCAACATGTCAAATGCATTATTAATGTACTTCGATAAAATTATTATACCTCCAATATTTGGATATGCAATCTTAGGATATTATCAACTGGGCTTTCAATTTTTGATGTTTCTTGGGATGATACCAATTAGCTTTTTCCAATATCTTATTCCAGAGGAATCAAGTGGAAACAAAAAAACAAAATTAAGAATAATAGGCTTCGGATTATCTATAGGCCTCGCGGTTTTACTCTATTTTTTGAGTCCGATTATCATAAATGTATTTTTCCCTCATTACCAGAATTCATTAGATGCTATAAGAGTAATTAGCATTGGAATAATTCCGATGATGATTGCATATATTATTAATTCAAAATTTTTAAGTGAAGGTAATACAAGAGGAGTAGTTATTGGAGCAATTATTTATCAAATACTCCAAATTACCTTAATGATTTTGCTAGGAAGATTGATTGAAGTTACAGGTATAGCTCTAGCTGTGGTTATTGCTCTCACCGGACAAGCTTTATTTCTTCTTCTTTATAAAAAACTTTCCAAACGGTGAAGCAATGATAAATAGGAGTTACATTTTTTTCTCTAAAACCTAACAGTTTTCACAATTTCAAATGCCTCAGCATATTTTGTGTTCATTTGATATCCACGATATATCGATCTTCCAACAATAGCATCTATCCAAAAAGGCCCGCATCTAAGATTCTGTGATTTAAAACATTTTAAAGATTTTGGTTTATTTTCCATTTCTTTAGTAATATCGACATATAGCTGTGGCCTAAAGGCTTTTTCTGTTAAGCCTCCAGGTATTGTTGTTTCATACATATACAAATTATTAACATCACGTGAGGCAGCAATAACAGATTGGGTAAGAATTTGATGATCTTGATGCGAGTCACCTATCCACTGAGTATAAACTGT
>DASQLB010000071.1:0-9320 GCA_035630235.1 Nitrososphaeraceae archaeon
ACGGGCCCGTCGGGAGTTGAACCCGAGACAGCCGGATTTCTTCCATTATAGTTAAAAGTCCGGTACTCTACCTGGCTGAGCTACGGGCCCATAAGGTAATTACAATTCAGTGTAGTGTGTATTACTCATTATAAATATTAATCTGATCATTGACTTTAATTAATCCATTTAAAAAATTGACATAGATCTTTATAATCCTTGAAACTATTTTATATTTACAGTATATATAATGTAAAATAATTCTGATGAGGTTAAATAAAATATGAAAATAGGATATCCTTGTATAAATCATTCAATTGGAAAAAAAACTATATCCACATTTCGACTATCCTCATATACTGAAGAAAAATTTATTCAATGTGTAAATTATAATCTTGCTACTCTTGTTGAAATCTTAAAATTTAATGTAGCAAATAATTTCATGTTCTTTAGAATAAGTTCAGATATAATTCCTTTTGCATCTCACCCAATTTGTAAATTTGACTGGAAAGAATACTTTAAATTGGATCTTATTAGAATTGGACAATTAATAAAAGACCAAAATATAAGAATATCTATGCACCCAGATCAATTTGTTCTTATTAATGCTAAAAGTCAAGATATTGTTAATAATAGCATTAAAGAACTCGAATACCATACAGATTTTTTGAATTTAATGAGACTTGATTATTCGTCAAAGATCCAGATACATATTGGAGGGATTTATGGGGATAAAGAAAAATCTAGAAAACAATTTATTTCTAACTATAAAACTTTATTATCAGAAAATATAAAAAAAAGATTAGTTATTGAAAATGATGATCATCTCTACAATTTAAAAGATTGTATTGAAATACATAAATCTACTGGGATACCAATTCTTTTCGATGTATTTCATCATATATGTTTCGACAATAATTTACCTCTAAATATAGCTCTACAAATATCTAATAATACATGGAATCATGATAAAGATGGTATAATGATGATTGATTATAGCAATCAAGAACTTAATCAAAGAAAAGGGAAGCATTCTTATACTTTAGATATAAAAGAATTTGAGAAATTTATTCTCTCAGTTTCTGATCTGGATTTTGATATTATTTTAGAAATAAAAGATAAAGAAAAAAGTGCTAAAAAAGCAATAGAGATAATGAACAAAATTAATCTCAGTTTAAGGAATAATAGCTAATTTGAATTTATTTTATCACTATCAATAATATTTATAATTCCTATTTTTTGCAATGTAGTTTGTTAAATTATTATTAATTTTACCCTTGTTTAAGTAGGATGTCTTGCTACATAGTATAGACTACATAATGCAATATAAAGTATTATTTTAATTTACAAATTGGAGGCATATTTTGTTTATGTTCATTCTTTTCAAGCAGAGATTTTATTTTAGAGATATTATTTTCATTTAGTTTTGTATCCTTGGAAAAACCATTGTTATCATTATGTTCTATATGTAACAGTATCTTATCTATTTCTTCATATTTCATACCTATTTCTCCCTCTGCAGTTTGACCTTTCCATAAGCGGGCGCTACTCTTCTTATCTATTATTTTGGCAGGAATTCCTAAATATTGAGCGAGAGATCTTACCTCAGTTTTATAAAGATCAGCAATAGGAAAAAGGTCTGCTCCTCCGTCTCCATATTTAGTAAAATAGCCCAACATCATTTCACTCTTATCACCTGTTCCTAACACCAATAGATTCATTGCAGTTGCATAATAATATAGTAAAGACATTCTTAATCGAACTAAAAGGTTTGCTCTTGCCATTTTATTTTTAGGAAGACTTGTTACTATCTGTTTCTTTATATTGTTTAATTCTATTACTTTGTATTTTATTTTTAAGGATTTGGCTAAATCAATGGCATCTTTAGTATCAGTTTTTGGAGTTAGAGATGAATCTGGAAGTATTAATCCAAATATTTGTTGGTTCCCTAATGCTTTAACCGCCAATACTGCGGTTAAAGAAGAATCTATTCCTCCACTCATACCAATTACTACTCCTTGAGCTTCTCTTTTTTCAATTTCTTGCTTTATGAAATTTGATATAATATTATAAACAGTTTCATTATGATTATTATTATTACTTTTTTCCATGAGATTAAATCAAATCATGGTAAATCTATTCATATAATTTAACTTTTTGTTGTAATCTTTATTTGTTTGAATGAAGGATGGCTTGTTAAATTCTTAACAATACTAATAATTTGCATCATTTTTTTAGTGACTACATTTTCTATATTATTTCAAGTTAAAGAATTCTATGGTATCAAATACCTCTGAAAGCTCTTTTGAAACATGATTTGAAAATATATCAAGAATCTCAAAATCAGAGGCTTGAAGTTTTTTAGTACTAAACATAGCTATTACGCCAATACCTCTATCCTTATGTGTAAGTGGAAATCCTGCAAATGATTGCAATTTTTCTTGCTTTGCCCAATCAGGATATCTTATTCGCTTATCATTTACAATATCATTTGTAATAGTAGGTTTTTTTGTTTTTACAATTGGTCCAATCTTATTCTCATCAATAGATACAATAGCAAATTCTCCATTAATATTCGTGTATTTCCCAGCACTGAATTTTAATACAAGATTTTTTTGTTCTTTATCTAATATCCATAGTCTTGCAAACTTTGCATCAAAATATTTTACTATACTTTCTACAATAAATTGAAGTTTATCATTTAGATTATCATATTTTTTAAGTAAATTTAATATTTTATAAACTTGAAATTTTTTTTCTCTGATTTCATAATCATCGAATATAGTATATGACATAGATTTTATAATTTTTGATTCATAAGATCGATAATCTTGTATAAGTTCAATAAACCTGTTCATAAAATTATTACTTTCTAGTTCAGATTGGTCAACTGAATCAAATACAAAATGGCATACCCAATCAAAATCACCGGTAGTTTTAGCTGCATAGATACAGAATTGCGATTCTTCACAATATTTTTCGAGTCTTTTTATTAATGAGAAAGTATTCAATGAATATTTGAATTTAAGTAACACAGTTCGATTTATTTTATCATGTATAATCTCAGGATTTAAAATTGATGAATAGCCTAAAATTACGTTCGACGTTTCTAATCTTTTTAATCTATTTCTTATAGTTCTATCGGTTATATCATAACCTAAATCATTAAGGTGTTTAGCAATATCATATGATGAAATACGTGCATTTTTTCCTAAATGTACTAGAATAGATTTATCTATTTCATCAAGCAATAAGCTAGATACGTTAAATTCATTTTTATTTATTTCCATTTAGGAAAACAATCATTATAATTCTTACACCTAATTATCAAAGTCTTAGATAAAACAAATACCTATTTTCCAAAGTGGAAAATAAATACAAAAAATTCTTCCGCAGAGAATATTATTACAAATGACGTAATATAGTTATGAATCAATTAAAAAATATAGATTTCTTTGAACTAGATAGAGTATTAGAAGATGTTGCAAAAACATATGCTGCACCATCAGCTACTATATGGTTTAAAGTAAATAATAATAGCAAACCCACACAAGAAGAATATCATGCAAAGGTTGTTGAATTCATAAAGAAATTTGAAGAATTGATAAAATCTAATTTTCCATCAGAAAATGAACATTCAGATTACTTGAGAGAGTATATTTCCAAAAGTATAAGATATGGAATTTCTTCAATTAACGCTGGAAATAACAAAGAGGTAGAAAGAAGATATCGATATTATGTAGATTACAATTAAAAGGTAAGGATGAATACAAGAAATGGTTTTAAGTTTATATAAACTTGCATTTCCTGGCATAGTCGCATTATTAGCAGTTGGAACAGCAGGTTTTCTCCTTGCTTTCAGTTACTATCCTGAAAAACATGTGAATGTAGATATTGATGGAAAATGTTATGAATTATTGGATGTACCAAATGAAAAACATAAAATTCTCAGAGCTGAAGATGAAATTAATGTAAAACAAATGCAGTTAAACATGATTGAACACAAAGATACCAGTTTGCCAATAGTTTTTAGTGGATTTAAGAAAGATCTAGATGATTTTATAAATCAATACGATATTAGAAACATTTTATCAGTACAAAAGGTTTCTGACTATCCAACATTTGATAAATTTATAATAAAAGCAACATTGTCAAAGAATGAGCTCCAAAAAATAGTAAATGATCTGACAATAAGTGACTTTTATCCAATGTTATCAGTAAAAGGAAGTGTTGGATTGGGACCAAATAAATACATTAGTACTGAGGAAGGAAAAGTAATTTCGGCAGAATCTAAAAAATTTATGCAAAAAGGTATTAAAAATATTGTTGAATCAAATATAGAATTTGAAGGAATAAAATTAGCTGAATGTAGAAATATTTAGTTAGAGTTAATAATCAAATTTCTTTTTATTATTCCTTTTTATGAAAAGGTTTCTGAACAAACTTTTTTTCTTATAATATTCAATCTTTTATTCTATGATGTATATCATTAACAATAGTTAGGTAAGATGATAGACGGGTCATTGAATTGATTATCAAGTCATAGAAAGAATCTCTAATATCCATATCAGCATCTTATTATTATAATGTATAAACATATACGATATGAAAATATTGAATGCTGGACCAGTTTTCAGTCAACCAATGACAGAAGATGAAGCTATATCATTTCTTACTTCTGGAAGAAGGAATATCTATATTGCAAGTTTAGATGAAAAGAATGAACCAAATATTCATCCTGTCTGGTATTATTTTGACTCATCGAATCAAAAATTCTACATTGAAACCTCTATGTTCAAAGAAAAAAAAGAATTTAGAAAATAATGAAATGATCCGTTTTTTAGTAGATGAGCCTAATCCTCCCCCATATAAAGGAGTTAGAGGTAAAGCAAAGATAAAGATACATGATGATATTGATACTGTTGTACGCATCTGTGAAACCAATATGAAAAAATATTTAGGAAGTTTAGATCATCCAGTGACTAAAGAATTGGTCAATCTTGCTAAAAAAAGCGAATAGGTCGCTATTGAGATATCTCCATTGTATTTCTCTACCGAGGATGATAATAAAATAAATTATAATAAATAAATTTTTAATTGATCTTAACGAAGATATCAAAAAATTCGTTCTAAAATTGATTTCAAATATTACAGTAAGTTAAAAGCAATTTTATTAATTTTTAAAGAATATAAATTGGGAAGCTGATAAATGTGACCATCATTAATGTTACGTATATATTAATAAGTTTATGCATAAGTAGGTAAAGTTGACAAGAGTAAGAATCTGATTGTGCTATAGAAAAAATCCATTTATGATTAAAATGCTTGAAGAAAGATATCTGGTGACGTTTTGTGATTATAGAATTACATACGGGCAAAAATTGTGTTTTACTTCGCACGAGTGGATGCTGGTATATCCGGGTATGATTTGAAAAAATAGAGAAAACTGAAATTAAAAAAATATAGAATAGTATGTAGATAAATATGATTTATATAGTGATATTCGTAGGAAAAATATCTATTAATGATTAAGCATTAATACTCTTATCATCCGACATCGATTTTGATATAGCTTCGTTCACAACGCTAACCAATTTAGCTATTGATATAGGTTTATGTAAAAAAGTGAACGTTGGATTATCACGTTCTAACAGTTCATAAGCACTGATTAAAATTACTTTAAGATCAGATTTAAGATTTATAAGCTTCTTACATAGTTCATAACCATTCATTTGAGGCATACGATAATCTGAAATTACAAGTCCAAATTCCTCGGCATTTTCTTGTATATGGTTTAATGCTGTGATTGAATCATTGAAGGCAACGACAGTATACCCGTCATCTTCTAGTACATCCTTGAATAAATCAGCAATATCAACGTCATCATCTATGATGGCTATAGACTTTGCTAACAATCTGTTATTACGATAGGGTCGAAAATTATTTAAATATATTTATTTCAGTATCATTTAAGGAAACGTTATTTTTAGAGTCAATTAATGATATCAATTTTCGTTATTTTTATTTATACTGCATATTAGTAATTCTACAATTCGTTATTGTTAATTCTTAATAGCAGAATAAATTCGAGGATGTCGTCACGATTCGAGTCCCACTCTCGGCATTGAATCCTAGGTTCTAGCCCTATTGTTTGAATACATGATTAATTTTATTATAAACTAAGAAATATTTTTACTTTAATTGTTAGTCAATAATTTTTCGAATAAATGAGCATTAATAATCTACTCTATGTTTATAATATATTTGATGAATTTAAAGAAGGGTGTGTATATTTATCTATTTTGCCAAGTTTCAAATAATTTTTATGTACTCTAGTGAGATTTTAATACCTACTTAGTATGAAATTACTACCTATCTTAAATATCTTGGTTTCTATAATATAGTATGTCAAAAATAAATAATACAAAAACAATAAAAGATATGAAACGACAAAAAGCAATACCGTTAGATTCAGATAATTCGTATAATAATTTCATTCGTTCAGTTTCCAAAATAATAAAGAGTGAAGCAACTCAAGACGGCGAAGGTGTAACATTGAATAGATCATTTCCAAATCAATACATCTCAGAATTTGATCCATTTTTGTTATTAGATGAAATTGGACCGATAAATATAAAACCCGGAAAACAAAAGGGTTTTCCTGATCATCCTCATAGAGGATTTGAAACAGTTACTTACCTTTTAGAAGGAAAATTTGAACATAAAGATTCACAAGGTCATGCTGGAATTATTAATTCTGGAGATGTACAATGGATGACTGCTGGATCTGGTATCATTCATTCAGAGATGCCTGAAAAGGAGTTTAGTAAAAATGGAGGTAAACTACATGGATTTCAATTATGGGTAAATCTTCCTAAAAGCAGTAAGATGATGAAACCAAGATATCAAGAAATCCTTCAATCAAAAATTCCAATAGGTACTACTAAAGATGATAATATTACTGTAAAAGTTATAGCAGGTGAATCTTTAGGTGCCAAGGCAATAATTAATACAATAACTCCAATAATGTATTTGCATTTTAAATTAGAACCAGGATCTAGAATTGTACAGCCAGTTCCAAAAGAATATAATGTTTTTGCTTATGTAATTCAAGGAAAAGGCGTATTTGAACCGAGTGATAGTAAGAAAGTTGAGAGAGGAAACTTGGTAATATTTGATACAGATGGTAACGAAATATATATCCAAGCTGTTGAAGATTCAAAAATTCCATTTGAAGTATTATTAATTGGAGGAGTTCCTTTACGTGAGCCAATAACAAGATATGGCCCATTTGTAATGAATACACAACAAGAGATCTATCAAGCTATAGAAGATTACAGAAATGGAAAATTTGGATGATATTTCATATCAATTTCTTACGATAAATGAGTATAGTATCAATATCATAAAAAGAAAACAAAAAGAAAAAATTTGATCCTTTATATTTTCTTTTAAATTGTTACAATCAAAAGATTATTTATTTTATTTTCAATCATATGTAAATAAAAATATGTCGAAAGACAATAATAATAATAATAACAAGAATGGATATTATTTACTGGTAAGCAACTAAGTTCAACTTCTAGTTGCAGGGTTTGAATTCAACTCCTAAGTAGATACTCGTGCAGTAATATTACTTAGAATAAACTAAAACTTTAGCAAAAAAAAATTAGATATATAGTTAGAAAAATTTCATTACGTAGAACCAAAATTGTAGTTCTTCTAACTACAGAATACTGGAAAAATCGTTATATACTTTTCTAGTAAAAACGATATAGTGAGTTTTGAATCTATCTCTCCATCAAAATTGGCATTATAATTGGAGCACATTATGATAGTAGGGCAACGAATTCTAGTCGTAATACCTTAATTTGGGTTTGATTATTCTACTATTATTCTAGTATTAGAACAAAGGTGACCCTAATAGGGTCACTCATGGAATGAAACTACTAAACAACCGGAAAATTTATCCTTTTGTCTGTCTTACTTTATTATTTGAATATTAATAATTTTGTGGTACATTCGATGAATGTACAATATTTAGCATTTGGATTAATTTGTGATTATATACTTCTCAACTATTTAGCACTTGGATTAATTTGTGATTATATACTTCTCAAATATTTTTCTCATAAAAAAATAGACTTTCCTTCATATAAAAATAATTATATTATTATGAATAAATGAATAATATTATCAATAATGAAAAAAATACAATTAAACCTTACTGCTATTTGTATTATATCTATTTGTGCTCCTATAATTCCGATTCATTTTATACCATTGGAAGACATTAAATGGATTACTTGGATTGATCCTGAGCATATATTTACATTACAATATCCCTCTTTAGATTATTGGCAAATAATAGAAGAAGGAAATCAAAATATTAGTAATTTGTCATATAATCTCCGAGGCATTGATAAAAATGTTGCTGATGATGATAGTTATGACATTGCCATACTACATACTGATAATAATGTTACAAATGTAAAAATAGCTTTTAATGCTATACCTCTTAAAGATATCAATAATAGAAATGGCTATCCATTTTCTAACTCTTCTTCTTATCCAGATTTATTAATAGAAGATTTTGAGCTAAATGGAAAAATCAATTCTCCTGAATATCAAGTAGTTGAAAAACATTCGGACAAGTATCTAATAGATGAAAATAATGCATCTGGAATTTTATATAGATATTCATCTTCTTTAGGAAATAGTTACGGTATATTGATTCTATATGCTATTGACAAGGACAATGATCTTGTATTGATATACAAGTATATCTCTGATGCTAATACTTTTATGACATATTTACCGCTGGCAGAAAAAATCTTGGATTCAATAAAAATATTAAATAGCTAACTTTAGTTCCATCTATTTACTTTCATTTCAATATTCTATTTTATCAGTCTTTCGTAAAACAACAATTAGTTACCCCTATTTAATTAGATTAAATATCAAAATTATGATACCTATCAATTAAACTAATCAAGAGAAGATATTATAAGTGGGCTCCAACTGTTCTATAGTTAAGTTTTTGTTTGCTTTTTTCTAGAAGAACTAGCAAATCCAATAATCACTACTAAAATAATTTCAAGTCATGTAAAAGAGTCAAGCATAAACATGGGTTGTGAAACTGTATTAATTTGTATAAATAGGCGAAGATATAAAACTACTGTATTTTTTACAATTTAATTTCTTTCTAAAGCAATCTAGTTTCTAATAGCATGTATATTGGTGTGTTTATTAGACCAACGCATTCTACACATACATATCCCAAAGAGGAATATGATGAATAAATTAAACTATTAGAAACTGGATTATTATTTTCTATTGTG
>DASQLB010000072.1:0-4651 GCA_035630235.1 Nitrososphaeraceae archaeon
AGGAGAAAAAAGGATAAATGCCATTGAAACTATCTACAACAATAAGAAAAATCCAAAATATTTCTAATCTCAAGAATATTGATATAGTAAATGAATTCGGGGAATATACGAGAAATAATGGTTCCTCTGAACATCATCAAAATAATAACTTAAAAGTTGTAATAACATTTGGCAATTTTATCGGAAATGATAACTCATTTTTAGACATAAACAAAAAAGAACAAATTTTAGCATTTCTTAATACAAAAATTTAAAAACTATGATGAAGATCCAGATAAAAGATGGATAATTACATGGAATAACTATCTAAACAGACTAAGACTATTTTATAGATGGTTATACAATCATGATAATGATATTGATCATGAAAATTGGCAAACTCCGGAATTTGTCAGGATAAAGAACAAAAAAAGTAACTGAATAAGTCAAAGGTCCGTTAAGGATTGTCATATAAGGTCCACTGTTAGGAAATATATTAGTTAGTACATATCCGCCTTCAACTACGATGTGTTTGGCTTGATTTCTGGAGATTCTATGAATCCTGCTCGTTCTTTGGCACCTGCTGTTGTATCTGGTTATTTTATCGATTTATGGCTTTATCTTACTGCTCCCTTTATTGGAACTTCAATAGTAGCACTACTATTAAAAAATAAATTTTGACTATTTTTGTAATAAAAAAATAAAACCTGTAAACATTATTTACTTTTGAGTTTGAAGAATTTTATAAATGTAAATGATATATAACTACTTTGTTCTGAATATTATAACACATCTTGTCTTTACATCTAGATGCCACTGATATAGCCATTATAAGATCACTTTTAAAAGATGGAAGAAAATCTTTTAGACAAATATCAAGAGAAACAGGAATAACTATACCTACAGTTAAAGCACGATTTGAAAGATTAGTCAATATAGGTTTTATTAAAGGAGTTCTTCCTATCTTTGACTTTAACAAAGTAGACCAAACACAAGACATTGTTCAAATAAAAAATATTAATGAAGATAACTCAATAGAAAAAGAGAATTTTGATAAAAATGATCATAATAACCTAGTTATTGGTAATATCGCAGTAGGAATAGAACCTCATCAAATTGTTTTAAAGAAGCCATATATCAGAATTTTATTAGATAATATAGATAATGATGTCAATACTATTGATAATGATAAAAATACAACTGATAAAACAATTACAAATCCTATATATATAGAAATAGCAAATGACCCTTATGAAATACAAAGAGGGTTAATGTTTAGAAAAAATTTGGAATGGAACAATGGAATGTTATTTGTATTTGATGATGAACAATATCGTTCGTTTTGGATGAAAAATACACATATTGCTTTGGATATAATATTTATAGATAAAAATTTTCAGATTGTAGATATTAAAGAAAATGCTAAACCATGCTTAAGCTATAAATGTCCAAGTTATCATTCTAAATTACCTGCAAAGTATGTCCTTGAAGTCAATAGTGATTTTGTAAATAAAAATAAAATACAGATAGGCAATAAACTAATTATATAGCCGCGGGAGTAGTGTCCTCCATGTAGTAAGGTTCTATTACATTGTATTTAGCTTTTTGGTAACTTATATATCAAAATAATTATAAGTTAAGCAATCTTAATTTTAAAAGTTATATTATGGATATATTTTATTTAAGAACTCTATAAGTGCTTTATCTAATTCTTCTGGATGCTCAACAATGACCCAATGATCACTATCTTCAATAATCCTAAATTCAAACTGTGGTATGTCTTCTTTCATTTTCTGCATTAATCTCATAAAGACATCATCACCTTCGCCTACTATACCAAATATTTTAGCATCTTTTAATGAATCAGTTACATCATCTGGCATTGAGTACAAAGAATTGGTAGCAGCAACAAATCCTTCAACCGATGTTTTTGTAAATATTTGTTTAAAATTATTCCAATTATCGTCATTTTTAAAGGCTTCCTCCGATTCTAATGTTTCATGTCTTGCCCATTCTGCCAGCGCATCCATACCTTGAGTTACTGCAATTTTCCTTGTAGTAAAGTGTTTTTCTAAATCTTTATCTGGTATCCTAACAGAAGATGCATTGATAAATATTATTGCTTCTACTTTTTGTGGATATTGCTTTGCATATAAAGATGCAATAGAACCACCTATAGAGTGTCCTATTAAAGTACATTTTTTAATATCTAAACTATCAAGTAATATTTTAAGGTCTTCTACAAGATTTAATATTGTAAAACTATTTGTAATTCCCATATTACTTCTATTGTGACCTCTTATTTCATATGCAATTATTCTCAGGTTTTTTTCCTTTGAAATTAAAGAAATTTCTTCATTCCAAATATCAATATTACCTCCAATAGGATGAACTAAAACTACGGTATCTGGTTTGTCCTTATTGTATATCTCATAATAAATTTTTAATTTATCTTTGTTATTAGATTCTATAAATGGCACTTTTTAATTCTCATGATTAATTAATTTATTATCGTAATAAATACCATATTTATATACAAGTTCATTTTAAAATTATAGTTTAAGCAGATAATGGAGTGGACCTGTCTATATAGTAGAGTTCTCCTACATAGTATTTAGCTTTTATTATTAGAAACTTATTTTAAAATTAAAAATATTGTAGCTATATTTTGATTCGAAGAATAAGAATTAGAATTATTGAATCTATTAAAATAATTTTCTGTGTGATTAAAATAAAAAATAAAAAATTAAGGTATGTGGGGTGGTGGATTATCAAAACAATGAAGACTAAGGAAACCTTCTAAATCCGGATTTGCCTCGGGAAGTACAATTGTCACACCCCAACCTGATGAATTACTAAATGATGCATCTTGAGTTACCAATGCCTCGCCAGCAAAACCCTCAACATTTAAGCGATATCCTCCATTTATTGCGTAGTCACCTGGGTCACATTGTTTTTCTAAATCGATTACGAAATTCGCCCCATTGTCTATAGCCGTTACTTCATATGTATTAGTAAGATTTAGGAAAGTTATTCCTGGTATCCCTTGTGGACCAGGTACTGTGCTATCGGCACCTGCTAGACCTTGTGGGCCTTGAGGACCTGTTGCTCCCGTTTCTCCTGGTAGACCTGCTGGACCTGGTGGGCCTTGTGTTCCTGTTCGATTATCTCTGTTATCCTTTCTATCATCTTTATCAAATTTAACATTTTTACAAAATTCTACTGAACCTACAAAGAATCCTTCAAACGGACCTGTTCTACACTCATATTTCTTATCGTCCGTTGGGTATTGGCTATAAGAACTATCTCCATATTTGTCATATTCTTGAGCCATTACATTGGAAAAAATATTGTTCTGGTTAAGAAATGGCATTATTGCTAACATTACCAATGAACTTGCTAAAAGTCCAAAAGTTAGTGCTGACTTGTGCATATTATATCAATAATGAAAATATATATTTGAACTGCGAAAAATAGTAGAGTAACATATTCTATATAGCAGATTAGGGAATGATAATTATCAATCTCATTAACTATTCATATTATTCAAAATAATACTGAAAAAATGTTTCATTATTTTTAATTTGTTAACTCATATACTAGCATATAGTTCTAATTACTCAATAAAAAACACTAGAGGTATACAAGTTTTATGACTAGTACATTTTAAGGGTTGTACTCTTTACCTATTTTATGTGAAATAAAATTTTAGTCATTCTTTACGAGAGGTGGAATGTTGATGATAATAATAGTTCACACGGATTAGAATGTAAAGAAGTAGAAAATTATGATAAAGTTATGGAATCACATACTAATCATCTAACTATACTCTATAATCGTGCTATAGTGTATAAGCAGCGACTGAAGAAGATTTATTTAACAAAGATAAAAGGACATTCTTAATATATAGGATATCGCTAAAATAATAGATTTACGATTAAAATCCATAAAAATTTCGGTATTCTTTGCCGGTAGAGAAAATATTTACCGAAATAATTGTCTAAAATTGTATTGAAATATTTTTATTCAAATATGCTGTATATATATATTGAAGGAAAATATAGATGAAAAACTCTGTTATTGCAATTCAATCCTTTGTGATAACTACAATAGTGTATGCACTTCTAGTCCCCGTATTTTTTGAAATGGATAACGCATATGGAAATGGAGAAAACTTTGTTGAGAAGAATAATGATAAGACTACGATGTATAGTCAACAACTCGTAGAAACTGAATGTAAATCTCCTTGCTCATCTACTGCAGAAATGTGCATTGAAATATGTGCTTAACAACCTATTTTTTATTTTCTTTTCTTATCATTAAATTCAATGTATTATCTATCTTTTCTAATCTAGTAAAATAGTCATAGATTCTTGTGTCTTAATATCTTTAATTTTATTTATAATCTCAATATCAAAACTTAAAGGAATTATGGAAGAGATGGCCTTACTTTATTTATCCTTTGAATAATATGCTCATTGCTTTTCACAAAATCTTCAAGAATACTAGTACAATCTTTCACATCTATACCAGACATCATATTAGCAGTAACCCAATGAGCAAAATCATCTATTGTTCGCATGTAGAATGCTGATTTTTCGCCTGCAGTGGCTAATTTCTCGAATTGGTCTGGAGTTGTTTCATCTTTCTTTTCATTCATATTAATCTAATA
>DASQLB010000073.1:0-11141 GCA_035630235.1 Nitrososphaeraceae archaeon
CATTCTAATGGGTAACAACAAAAGTTTAAATATATATCATCTTAGAGGAATAAATTATTTTGTAAGTATATAGGATCTTATTTTCTTGTATATTATAATTAAATTTACTGAATTTCCTGCTTTAGTTTTAGGTATAGCAAATTACCTCTTTATATACGATTAAAAGGAAAAAGTGAAATCTTAAATCATGTTATCATATTTTACTGACAATCGAAACTATTCCTATATTTCAGATTACCAATTACTTATCATACATTTGTAATATCTGATCTAAATCTATACAAATTATTTTGTCAGCCCTACATTCCTAATTAAATAATTAGAAAATCCTTTAACTTAAATCTTTTAAAAAGAATAATCGAAAAAGAAAGACAAAAAGAGGAAGAAGAAAGTCCATGGGTTAAGTATTATAGAGTATATTTGTCTTGAAATGTGAAGGATATTAGCTTATATTATATTTGAATGTGGTTTTAAGAATTAAACCAACAAATAAGTATTAAAATGTATATTAGATCAAGTTATATGTTCAAGTTTGTTCTTGAACGATATTAGATTCAAAATATTCCTTTATCCATCTGTTAGTATATCTCTTATGATTTTGCAAAACAACTATTCTAGAAATTTCACTCTCATCCATAATATTATAACCTTGTAGAGTTTTTTGCAGTTCACGAGTAAACTCTCGTACCTCTTCTGCATCAAGCATATTATTATGCTCTAATCTATTAGTGGACATTCCTATATGCATATATGATTTAACTTCAATAAAATGTGGATTAGCCTTATTAATTAAATCTACAAATTCAGGTATATGATTTAGATCAGAATTATAGTTACGGATAAGAGTGATTCTTAACACAGTTCGTGTATCCATTTCAGAAAGAATATTTAATGTGGTAAGCCATCGGTCCCAGGAATCTTTGTATTTAGGCCTATTTATTTGATAAAACATTTTTTTATTTGATGCATTTGTAGACAAATACAACTGGGTAGGTAAAGCATTTTCCCTTATTAGACGAATTATCATTTCGGGTTCCTGTCCATTTGTTACCAAAAAAATAGACTTTGTATTCTTTAATAATTTAAGATATTTAATTAAATTAGGGAGCTTTGGATACATTGTTGGTTCTCCAGATAAAGAAATAGCATAATGAGCAGGAAATAACGATTCATCTAGTTTTTCCTTATTAGATTTGGAATTCCCGTAAAATCCCATAATTAACCTTTCTCTTTCTTTTAATAGTTGATGTATAATTGCATCTGGTTCATCAACTAAATGTTCAGGCATTTGTAATGTATCGTAAAATTCAGTTGGACGCCAACAATATACACATCTATTTTCACAATTCATTGCCGTAGGAGTCATTTCCATACATCTATGAGTAGATATGCCATAGAATTTGTGTTTATAGCAATCACCTTGATCATAAAATGATTTTTTGGTCCAATGACACAATTCGACCGCAGAATGGTTAAATACGCCATACTTCGCCTTACGAAGTTTGGCTTGTAAACTTGGAGTAATATTGATCAAATTATTCTCGTTATTTTGGTAAACATATTCATCCGAACAACTCATTAAATAAAATAAATATTAAACTTATTTATATTTTGATTAATATATTTACTTCTACTGCTGTAATATTTAATCACTAAATGACAAAAATATATGATTACTTTTACATATAAGTATCTAACAATACTGTTATTGGAGTGAGTAAAACTCTAGCTATTGATTTAGACTCAGTTTTAGCAGATGTCGTGGTGACGTGGGTTAATGAATATAATAGGCTAAAAGATTCAGATATAGCAAAAGAAGATATAGTTGCTTGGGATATTCATACTCTTTTACCAATAACAGAGATTGAAAGTAACTCGATATTTTCAGACGTATGGATACATAGATGGAAAGATATACCACCTACTCAAAACAATATAGGAAAAATAATAGAGAAATTAAAAACTGAAAATTATAGAATATCTATTCTAACAAGAAGGGAAAGGAAAACAATTCCTTATGTCTATAATTGGTTAGAATCCAAGAATATAGACTGCGATGATTTAATATATATTTTTGATTCAACTCCAAAAAGTATTTACCCATTTGATATTTTAATTGATGATGCACCTCACAATCTAGCCGGCATAAAGTTTCCGAAGAAAGCAATTTTATTTGATCAGCCGTGGAATAGAAATTTTGATTGGCCAATTAGAATAAATCAGTTATCAGATTTATTTCGTATTTTATAATGATCTTTTACCGGAACAAAATAAAAAATTAAATGTTATCTAATTCGATTAAGGCTCGATTGATTAATGATGATAATCCACTGTATTGTGTTAGCATTTTTATTGAATTATCAAAAACATCTTTGCCACGATATCCTTCATCATATTTCATTATGACAGTTCCCTTATCTGTTTCGATGATACTGACTAGAATTGAATAGTCACCGAGTATTTTATGATTATTTGTAATGTACATCAATAATTCTAGTTTTTTAATAAAATGTATACTATCATAAATTATATTACTTAAAATTATTTTGGAATTTTTTGGAGATTGTTGTAATAAATTATTCGTTTCAAGGTCTAGGATGATTCTTTTATTATTCATAGTCAAGGAACCTAATCCACTCTGGGAACCATAAATTATTCTCTGAAACACCTATCCCTCTAGCCAATAAATTTGGAGAATTATAAAATGCCTTTTCACATCCAAGGTCATTAGCAATATGGTTATTAAGTTCCTCTATTGAAGTAACTTTTCCCATATATTGATTAGCAATAAATTCTCTATTAGAGGTATATAATCCAACTTGTCGTCCATCAATAGTAGGAACATAACTAATAATTACATCTATTTTTTTTACTCCACTTTTATTTAAATAATAAATTGTTTCTTTTGCAGTGCTCCCCGTCTGAATAGTCCCTTGAATTGATGCTACCTTCTTTCCCTTAGTTATATCTGCTAAAATAAATTTTAAAGACTTGCCGGTCGTTAGCAATTTATTTTTACTTTCCTCCTCTGAAAAATCAATCATATGATCTGAGTCATCATATCTATCTTTGATTACTCCTTCAGAGATTTCAAAATTTAAAATTGACTTCTGTAATTCTAATCCTATCCCAAGAGCCATAGGTCTAGTGTAATCTGGTTCTGCATATACTGTATCGAGATCGACAAATTTTGAAAGATAATTAGCTTGAACTTTTCCAATGTTTCTTCTTATCGTATATATACTTTTGTTGTTAAAAGTGGTCGTGACATGCGATTCCCTAATAAATTCAAAAGGATCCATTAACATTTTATTACTTTCCAAACTTGTTAATTCCTGTATATGATTTTGGGCGGTAATTTTAAGCAATTGCCCCATTTTTACATCATTATACCTAAAGTTAGAGAAAGAAGTTTTCAAAGAATTTTCCGAGGAAAAAATTACCAAGTCGTCATTTGGGGCCAAGGCCATGATCAATGGTTTAAATCCAGTACTATTTCGGAAAACAAATATCGAATCATTTATTTTTAGTATAAGATTTCCTCTGAGATGTCTATCTAAAAATTCTGCCGCACGGCTATTATCTTTTTTCTCATCTACTAATTTAATGAATATTGAATAAATCTGAAACAAGGGGTCTGCTTCTTTTGCAGATCCTATATATGGATGAAGGTTTAATTTTTCAGTATCAACAAGAAAACCATCAAACGCAATCTTAATAGAATCCATACTTGGAAATATCGGAGCCCTTTTCGAAAGATATCCTATAGCATTTGAACCAATTAATTTCTTTTTCTTTATTAATTTTGATAAGGTATCATTTGACGGAATAGAACCTTTACTTTCTAAAACCCTTTCTCCAATCATCATCTTCCAGTATGCCTTGCCTCTGTGTTGAACCATCCGCATCGCACTTACAAGATAAAAAAGAATTTCGCCCGGAGAGTATTTTTTAGTATCAAAATTGTAAAGTGCTACTATTCCAGCCAAGATCCTTTAACTTTAATTTATTATATTCAATATATAACAATTTTAGAATATGAAAATATAATAATTACAATTCATAAAGAGATGATGATAATTCTTAAATTAAAAATAGAAAAATAAAAAATACTGATAATACTAGTAAAAATGATTCTTATTATGATTATCGGAGTTATCGGAAAAGCGAATGTTGGGAAATCTACTTTTTTTAATTCTGCGACGGATCAATCTGTTCCTTCAGCAAATTATCCTTTTACAACTATCCAACCGAATATAGGAATAAGTTTTGTAAGAGAAAAGTGTGTATGTAGAGAATTTAAGGTGCAAGATAATCCACTACATTCATTATGTATAGATGGGAATAGATTTGTACCTATCAAATTAATAGATATAGCAGGACTTGTTCCTGGCGCTCATTTAGGAAAGGGACTAGGAAATAAATTTTTAGACGATGCAAGGCAAGCAGATGCATTAATACATGTAGTAGACGCTTCAGGATCAACTGACCCGGAGGGTAAAGTTATTGAAAAGGCTCATGGCGACCCGCTTTTTGACATTGAGTTTGTAGAAGAGGAATTTGATCAATGGGTTCTTTCAATTGTCAATAGAGATTGGAATAAAACATCTAGAGATATGACAAATCAAAAATTAAAAATTGAGCAAATATTAGCAAAAAGATTATCCGGATTGTCTATAACAGTTGATTCAATTTCAAATGCATTATCTCATATAGGATTGACCAATAAAAATCCTGACAAATGGACACAACAAGAATTATTAGAGTTTGTAAGATTAATAAGAAGAAATTCAAAGCCCGTACTAATATTAGCCAATAAAGCTGATATTTCTTCTTCTAAAGAAAATATCGAAAAGTTAAAACAACAAATTAACTTAGTAATTCCTTGTGCATCGGAAGGAGAATTAGTTCTTAGAAAAGGGGCAAAAAAAGGTTTATGGTATTATCTTCCAGGCGACCCAAGTTTTGAGTTAAAGGATAAGAATTTATTAAATGAACAACAAAAAAAAGCATTATTAATAATCCATTCTGTATTAGGCCAATATGGATCTACTGGCGTACAGGAAGCAATAAACACGGTGTGCTTCAAATTACTAAATCTAATTATAGTATATCCTGTTGAAGATGAAATAAAATTATCAGATAAAAAGGGAAACGTCCTACCTAATGCACTCTTATTACGACAAGGATCAACAGCAAAAGATTTGGCTGCAAATATTCATGAAGATTTAGCTAAAGGATTTATGTTTGCTATAGATGTAAGAAATAAACAAAGAATTGGAGCAGATTATAAATTGAAACATAATGATGTTATAAAAATAGTCTCTAATACTAGTAGAAGATAATTATGAAAAGTAAAAGAACAAACGATTATATTTTTTGTCTCGGAATCGAGAGTACTGCTCACACTTTTGGATGTTCAGTAATTCAATTTGACCTAATTAATAAAAATGGTAAAATAATCTCAGAGTCTAGAAGTGTATATAAAGCTCCTGATGGAGCAGGTATACACCCACGGGAAGCATCTAGACACCATTTGGAGAAATCTCCTACAATTCTAAGGCAAGTATTCATGCAATCTAATCTAAAGCCTAATGAAATTGACTTGATCTCATATTCGGCTGGACCTGGTTTGGGACCTTGTCTTAGAGTTGGTGCGGTAATTGCAAGAGCTCTTTCATCATTTTATGATATACCATTAATACCAACCAATCATGCCTTAGGACATATTGAATTAGGTATGATGCTTACAAAATGTCAAGATCCTCTTGTTCTATTAGTTTCTGGAGGTCATACTATGATATTAGCATTTTTAAATAAGAAATGGAGAGTTTTTGGTGAAACACTAGATATAACAATTGGTCAATTATTGGATCAATTTGGAAGATATATGGGCCTTGCCTCTCCTTGTGGAAACAAAATTGAAAAATATGCTAGCCAATCTTCAAAAAAATATTTTCAATTACCCTATATTGTAAAAGGCAATGATGTTTCATTTTCTGGTATCTTAACTGCTACAAAAAAACTGCTAGATAATGGCTATGATAAATTCAACATATGTTATTCCCTTCAAGAAACTGCATTTGCAATGTTAACCGAAGTTATTGAAAGAGCTTTATCTTTTACGGAAAAAAAGGAAGTTTTGATTGTGGGAGGAGTTTCGGCAAATAACCGTCTCTCTAATATGTTAAAAATAGCAACTAAAAGACAAAAAGCAAAATTATATACTTGTCCCATACACTATTCAGGTGATAACGGGGCTCAAATAGCATGGACAGCAATCTGTGATAATATTTCTTCAGGTAAAACAATCAATGTTCAAAATGCATTTATAAAACAGTCTTGGAGATTAGACAATGTAGAAGTAAACTGGAGATAAAACAAAGATCCCGTATCAGAGCAAGAAAGCTATTATATGCTAGCTTTAGATTTTTCAATCTCCTTTGCCCATTTAGAATTATTGAAAACTCCAAATTTGTAGATTTTATCTTGTATTGTTATAACCACCACTTTTTTTAAAATGAAGCCTTCTCCTTTTGAGGCCTTAATTTCCACCAAAGGAATATTCAGTAATAATTCGCCAGTTCGTTTGGATAGGGTTGCTAGAGTTCCTTCAGTTTTTTCAAAAAGTAGTCTTTGATTTGTCAACGTTAATAATCCATTCTTAAGGTGATCTTCAGAACAATCCTCCTGAAGAATTAGTTTTTCACCCTGTCTTGGTTGTACTGAACTCACATTTTTATTCTCAATCGAAGGATATATTATTATTGCATTATAAAATTATTAAAAGAGGAGCAGAAGCAGATGTCTTTTTAATACCATGGTATCAGAATATGGCGATTTCAAAATTAAGAAATCCTAAAAAATATAGGAATAAAATATTGGATAATTTAATCAGAGGACGACGAACTATAAATGAGGCAAATATGTTACATAGCGTCAAGAAAACAGGAATAAAAACTCCTTTTATATATTTTCTTGACCCAAAGCGCGCTGAAATTATAATGGAATATATCGATGGTGAAAATGTGAAAAATATACTGTCAAAAGAAATAGGATTTGAAATAGGTAAATGTGTTTCTATCCTTCATAATAATAATATAATACATGGAGATTTGACTACTTCAAATTTTATAAAATATAAACACGATCTCTACTTAATTGATTTTGGTCTATCTTTTTATTCTGAGCGAATAGAAGACATGGCTACAGATATCAGGATAATAAAAGAAATTTTTAGTAGCGCACACATACACATTTTTGAGGAAACATATGATTGTTTTTTGAAAGGATACGCAGAACATACTATTAATAATTTCAACAGAATTTTAAAAGTAGTAAAAGATATTGAAACAAGAGGAAGATATGCGAGAGTTGTGTGAGATCGATTCGATTTAGGAGTCAATATAGAAAAATCTTTTTTATATATAATCTATTAAATATCTAAATTGTAATCCAAATTCAAATGAGAGAGATATATTTTGTAAGTAATAATTTGAATAAATATTCTGAAATAAAATCCATGTTAAATGATAAAATAATAGGTCTAGAATTAAAATTTTGTAAGCAAGATATCATTGAAATACAAGACGAGAAAATAGAAAATATTGCTATGGAGAAGGCGAAATCTGCATACA
Organism: Nitrososphaeraceae archaeon; assembly: GCA_035630235.1. Classification (GTDB taxonomy): domain Archaea; phylum Thermoproteota; class Nitrososphaeria; order Nitrososphaerales; family Nitrososphaeraceae; genus TH1177. The sequence goes on from DASQLB010000073.1 coordinate 7,638, forward strand.
ATATAGTCAAAAAACCTATATTAATAGAAGACGACGGATTATTTATAAACTCTTTAAAAGGATTTCCCGGACAATACTCGAAATTTATTTTTAAATCAATAGGTAATAAAGGGATCATACGTCTTTTAAAAGGCTCTAGTGATAGGTCGGCATTTTTTAAATCTATTTTTGTATATAACGATGGAATTATTGCAAAAGTCTTTTATGGAAAGATTAATGGAAAAATATCATCGACAATAACACAGGGAGGTTGGGGATATGATCCTATTTTCATACCACTTAAGAGAAATAACAAAAAAGGTATAACATTTGCTAAATTAAGTCAAACCAATAAAAAGAATGAACTATCTCATAGAAGAATTGCTTTTTATAAATTTATAAAATGGTTCAACCAAAACAACGAATAGAAAATTTTCATATACATAATAAACGCATGAACATAATGGTATAGGAAATTATCTTTGTACAAGCCATTTTGTAACTGTAAAATTAATCAAGTTAAATATTTAGTATTTTTTTTTTATATAAATCAATTCAAATTAGAAAAGGAAATAAATTGTTTATGTTTAATGAAAGATAATCTTCTATTTAATAGTATCGTACTCATTATATTAAATAACCACTTTATTATATAAAGATGAAAAATCGCAGCAGATATGAGGTAATTGCAGCTATTCTATCTTCATGCATTAGAATGGAAACACGCACAAAAATTATGTATAAAGCTATGCTTAGTAACGATCAGTGTAAATTGTACATACAGTTCTTATTAAAATGTGGACTGATTAAGGAGATGACGAATGGTGAAAAAAGATATTATTCGATAACCGAGAGTGGAAATAAATTTTTGTTCAATTTTGAGAAACTAAAACAAATGCTTCCGACTATAATGGAGGAAGATATACATGATCATTACAATTTGACTGTTTGAAGTTCCGTTCAGAAACATTTAATTCGTATTAAAGAATCTCTGTCTGCGATAATATTTAACGATATTTTTTTTAATTATTTCTGCTGATAAAAAATAAATTATCTAATTTAGTTTTATAATTATAGAATCCTAATTAATTTTCTATTGTGTCTTCGAGTAAAAAACTTAATAGTTTCTTCAGAAATTACATTATATATTCATCTTGTTCACCCTACCTCATTTGTCAATGTCGATCATTAATCCTTTTGTAGATTTTTTATAGATATTCTTCTTTCGCTATATATCATATCACCATACCTTTTAGATTTAACATTGATATAAAAACCAAAATTGTATACTATTCTCATCAATTCCATTTTTTGGTATAGTTCAATTAATAAATTTTTTCAATGCTGTGTTAAACGATTTTTAAACAAAGGCGTAAATTATAAGAATTAATAACATATTAAATTTGAAAGTAATGAAAATTAATGAGTATATTTAATTTATACCCGAAGCACTTCAACACTTTTTCTGTCTGTTAGTTTATAACATATGACTAATTTATTCAGGCTTTAGATTGCTAGTTAATAACTAATTATGAGAAGAGAATTAATATTTTAATGGACTAATATGTGACCCTAATATTTATAGATTTACCTAACATCGTATAGAAATTTAAGCATTTAATATAAATATTATTATTTGGTTTAAAAAATCAATTTATATACTATTTTTGAAATTTCCCATTATAATTATATTAAGCTTTACCATAATTAACAACATTAATAATATCAAATTTTAGTGTTCAAAGTTTTCAAAAATGTAAAATATCAAAATCAACTATATCAAAATGATAAAGATCTACTAAATACGGCAATATAAAATTTCATTTTTCTATTAAAAGCACTAAAATAGAATAATAACTTCAAATATAAAATATTTTACCATTTAAAGTCCATCATAATAGATTGATAGACGAATTTAAATAGTAGTTTAATATATATATATGTTGTGTTAACACATACTATTTTTCCATTAAGAGAATGGCATCTCGAACATATGCAAAAAACTGTTGTAAAATTCGTAACAGGACTATCAGATAACCCATCTAGATGGGAAAAGAGACAAAATAAAAAATATAACAATATATTTTGTGTTCAGCGAAGATTAAATCATGATCTTAAACATGGTGTAACTACTGAAGAGATTCAGTTATTTCTACAAAAAATAGGTAGTGATTCATCTTTTCAAGATTTACGAAATAAAGAAGGATTTAAAGAAAGATTTCTAGAAATGGAAACCTTTTTATCCTAAAATATAAACTAGGGATTTTCAGTTATTACTGAAACCCATCAAATATAATTTAAAATCTCGATCTATAATACGAAATTAATTATCATATATGTTTTTTATCTGACCTGTTAATAGTTTTGGGGTATCAGCCTATATAATAGTTCTATCCAAATTATTTAAGATATCTGTAGCGATTTATTGAGTGTTGGCCTAAATGACGAAAATAACACTTATAAAAATAATCAGATAGATAAGGATGAGAGGGTCGGTGGTCTAGCCTGGTTAGGATACCGCCTTGACATGGCCAATGAAGTGGACACAATACATTAAGTTGGTTATAATTACAACTTCAATAGTCATGATTTTTGGTTAAAATATGAAGAATATTTATTAAAAAATGTAAACAGGAGAACTGCGTTAGACAGGATTAACTACGCAAAGAAGTTCTCCCACATTTTAATAAATGGAAATGCACAAGGAATACTTTCACTTCCTAATGAAAAAAGGATTCATGTAATGAAATCTCTATCATCACTCTCAAAATTTGCTGGCTGTTATGATAAATGGAGGAATATTGTATCAAAGTATCAATTAAAATGGTCAAATGATAATAGCCTTGATACTTTCAAAAATATTATCCTCGACCAAGATAAAAGTTATGATTCAATGCTAAAATGGTTAAAGAATTTTTTTCATCTATCAAACATTAAAAAAGAATATAGAAATGTCTTGGCTTTTACTACCTTAACTGGTCTTAGGCAATTAGAAGCATTACAAAGTATCAAAATGATAAAAGATGATAGTCAAGACTACATCAATAAAAATACAATGTTATTAGAACATTTTCGCTTTCCTCAATTTTTTATTAGAAGAACAAAGAAAGCATACATAAGTATTCTCAATGAAACTATTTTAGATTTAGCAAGAAATTCTGCTATACTACATTCCTACGCTTCATTAGCATCAGGAATTAAACGTGATAATCCAAATCATGATATTCATACCAAATACTGTCGAAAAATCTTTGCAACCTATTTACGAAACAATGGCATAGAACAAGAAATCATAGACTTATTGCAGGGACGTATACCAAAGTCAGTATTTGTCAGACATTACTACAGGCCTGACTTGCAACGATTTGACAAGATTAGGTCAAGGTTAGATAATTTGTATAATCAACTTAGATGATATTTAATAATTTGATATCTATAAAATGGTATTAAATTGTATGAGGGAAGCTTTATTTCCAAAAGCAAATATTTAGTCTTTAATAATGCTTTCAAGCATTATAATCTAAT
>DASQLB010000074.1:0-3825 GCA_035630235.1 Nitrososphaeraceae archaeon
TATGACAGGTATATCAGAAGAAATGAATGACTTAGGCATGGTGCTAAATAGAGTAGAAGAAAAGACAGAAAATATGAAAGCAAAGGCACAAGCATTGGACGAAATGATAGACTCTGGCACCCTAACTGATATTACAATATCTTATCCTTCGGGGAATGCAGATATTGAAAAAGAACTTGATAAAGTTTCTATCGAAAGGTCAGTTGAAGAAGAATTAACAAAACTAAAAACTGAAATTGGTAAAACATAGTTATAGTTAAGATAAAATAATAAAATTGTCTGTTGTAAAATATATAAATCTTTTAAATCTATTTGATAAAAGTACGATTTAAAGTTAATTCAAGAGTAGCAGATAAAAAAACTTAATTTATAAATGAACGATTGCTTTGCTTAAAAATTATATCTAGGAACATATGATCATAAAATTGCTCAAAAATAACAACAAAAATTTTTAAATAAAGAAAAATTTCCAATTCTTTATTTTATATTTCTATCTTTTAAAAATACTGTATTAAAATACTAAGATTATTATAGCTTAATTATTCCCTTTAATAAATTACGTAATTCTTTGGATTTGAATTAAGAGTAACATATTATCAAGGATAATACAAGTAAAGCAAAGTATAAAATAGAACAATACAAATTGTAATTTTATTATGGATAAATCATTTATTATGAATGTTCTTATAATTGTGTTATTAATTATTGTTGGTATAATTCTACTAAAATTTTTGACTCAGCTGGTTATAATAGTTATTATAATTGGGGGAGCTTACTTGCTATATAGACTATATCTAAAAAATAAACGGAAATTTTAAGAAATCTTTCATAATTAAACATTTATTTTTTTTAATTTATATAATCAGTATAAAATTTGTTTTCTCATTTAATTAATTTAGCTTTATCGAGCTGAATCCTTATTCTCTGGTAGTTTCTAGCTAAAATGGCTATAAAAGATAACTTTTTTCTAGTATTCATTAATAGATTATTTCTATTGTATAAAAAAAGAAAGGAAATTTATGATTGTTTTACCCCAAAGGCGATTTTGACATTAGCTCTATAAACTTCGATTTTTCCGGTAGAAGGGTCCACCTTCCCAGTCATATCAATTACCTCTAATCCGGTAATTCCATGTATAGTTTTACCTGCTTCCGTAATTGCAACTTGGACAGCATCTTCCCAACCTTGTGTTGAACTACCTACGATTTCTATTATTTTTGCAACATCAGTCATTATAATTTGATGGATGATAATTTATATTATTTAAGTTTTTTCCAATCAATCGGTATTAGTTTTCTGGGTTTCTAGTTTTTGTAACTTTTTCTATAAAATAATATTATTATGTTATTATTTTTAATAAATATTATAATATATATTAATACGAAGAGTAGATTATATCATTCGTAGGATATTCACCCATGATTAAGGTTTCATTTTTGCATTTGATGCAATATCTAACCTTTTCTAAAATGGAATATTCCATATAGGATACCATAATGAAGGGTTTTCCTCTATTTTTATTGTGTCTGATATTTCTTTCATTATCTTAAATTCTTGATCATGATCTCTTTTTTTACTATCCGAAGAGAGCGAAAATGGAATAAATGGATAAAATTTGTCAAGTTTATAATTATATATCAAATATTGGTTATTGTTTACAACACCATTCCTATTCGTACCATATCCACTTGAAAATTCAAATATATTTGCTAGGAGTTGTCTTGAAAAGCCTTTTTCATGAATAATGTCACCTATAGCATTTATTACTGCAACAATTTCTTCTATTGATTTTCCTTTGATAATGAACCATAAATAGCCGTAATTATCTATTTTTGAATCAAATGTTATGTCAAAATTGGTATTTTTTTTATCTATTACATTTTTTAAAAAATTATCTACATGCTCTTTCAACTGTTTGAATGTTTCAGAGTTTACACTCTTGACAAAAATTCCACATTTACCAGTACTTTTTAGGCCTAAGTTGTCGTCAAGTTTTATACACGCCAATGATAAAGCTGCGATTGACTCGCTGTCAATAAATGGATTACTAATTTTATTATTATTTTTGTCATTCATATTATTCGAATTTCCAAGAATTCTTTTTATTTTGTTAAAAAATTCCATATGATGTTGATTTACCGGGATTATTTTGATTTATCCTTTTCTATTAAATCTCTGGTATCATGATAATATTTAATTTCAAATAAAATCTAGATTATGTTTAATTAAACGTCGACCTTGACCTTGAGCAAGTGACTTTCTATTCTATGCTTATTAAATAATTAAGAAAAGGAAATATTAATAATGATTAACAATTAGAATGATTATCTATTCATATTGATTCATCCTCAAAAAAAATTTGTACTTATAATATTTGTTTTAATAGTGATTATAGGTTTGATAATTCTATTTTATAGTGGCTCGAATAGAAATCCTTCTATTTATTATCCTTCTCCATCCCAATATGAATCTCCATATTATCCATTACCATCGCCATCGCTACCTTATGATTGGCAGTATGACATGCCCTATGGTGATTTTCCTGATTCACCTCCATCTGAGGATCAATATCCACTGACTCCTGATGAAGACCTACGGTCATTTGATTCATTGTTCGATTGACTTTAGACCGAAATCTAGATCGTTTCATATCTTTATTTAATTAAATCAATTTCCTATTAGTGAAAGGATAGTTAAAAAAATTAATTATTTTGTAATTCTACAAATGATCTTAGCATCCGTGATCTTTTCGTGTTTTTCCATAACTGGTGTAAGAAAATCTGTGGTTCCTGCGTCTCCAAACTGTTGAACTCGCTATATCTTTCCTACGTTGTCTGATTATTGATTCGTGATCTAGTAAGAGATTTTCTAACATTTGATCTTCATGTGGATATTCTTTAGATAGCTCCGAAAGCTTAGTTTCTTCTAGAAATTCTTTTAATGTTGCAATGGATTTTTTTTATACATTTTATAATTTAATTGGGTAGATCTAGCTTATCTTTTCTAAAATATTAATATTAAAATTGACACTGATCTTTGTTTTGAATTTATTTTGAATAATAAAAATAATTAAAAATTGTCACTAAACTTTCTGGAGTTTTCATCTATCTCCTCTTGAGGTCTTTTAACAACTTTTTTATATTCATCTTTATGCTCTCTTCTATCTAGTTCCTTTTCGTGTTCCTCTCTTACATGATGCAATCTATCTTTTTCATGAATGAATTCCTTCCCACATCCATTACATTTTAAAATTGTAATATGATGAACATGTCTTGAGTGATCAATTAATTCTTGGTAAGTTTCAAATTTTTCTTTGTCCTGTTCACAGACAAATTTTTTATGATGAAAAAAGTTCATTATATATCGAATGTTATTCAAATATTAAAACTATTTGTTAGTAATAACATTGATTCTTATTGATTGTATTTATTTGTGTTAATAATATATAATACCAATAGTCAAAATAGTGCATCTTTTCATTTCGACATCATCGGTCAAACTAATGAGCCATTGGCAATTATTAAATTCCTGCAACATAACAAAATTGTTTCAATTATTAAATATTATTATAATAAATAGACCTCCTTAATCAATCAAGAAAAAATGATCTTGTATCCGAGATACTTTATATTTTAAACAATTGTGATATTATTTAAGACATCATCAAATCTATAGACAATAAAAATAATAATAATTCTATAAGCTAATATTAACCTGAATCATGGTAAAGAAGCAGCAAATGATTAAGATCATCAAGTCGTGGGAAGTAAAGCAATTCGGCCTCATCCCACAACTTACACTTTTTTGGAGCGAGCATGTTAATTA
>DASQLB010000075.1:0-4057 GCA_035630235.1 Nitrososphaeraceae archaeon
GCTTTAGAATTCTTATGTTTAGCTGAAGGTGCTGAAGTTACTCATTATGAAGTTCTTACGTCTGTTGTAAAAGAAGTAAAAAACAGGAAATTTGGAAATCAGGTTAGAAAGATATTGAAAGAAGAGAATAATCATTTAGAAGTATGTACAAAATTAGCAAAACAAAATGTTAGTAAAGAATAGCATGTACGATATTGCTTTGTGATTGATAATCATGGTGGTCGAAAAATAAAGTTTGAGCGATAATAAAATAAACAAATGTCTTAACTGTAGTTCGTCTTTAGACAATAATTATTATAGTAGTAACTTTTGTTCTGGACAATGCAAAGATGCTTACATAAGACATATAGCAGGATAAAATACCTAAAAAAGATTTTAATCTTTATATTAATTTTCAATTTTTCTAAACTAGTAAGAAATAAGACAAATAAATTATAATAGCTTAGTCTCTCAAATTTTTTATCTCTTTAAGAGTAGGTTTTTTGCCAGTCAGGCCATATTATGCAATTGATTCTTCTCAATTTATTGATTTTAGAAATTATTTATTCAAAGGTAAAAAAAGTATTATCTAGTGTTGTCTATATCTTGTTCTTGTTCCATCTGTAAATCCTGAAAAGTATCAGTTACCAAGTACCTATTAATTCTACAAAAGATGATGTCTTCACTGTTGTATCCTTTCTTTCATCCGACGAAGGTATCTATTTGTAGAAGCTGTTATTTTTGCTGCTGTTTGTGTTGCAATACCAATGGAGAATATTTCCTCCGTGTGGATTCATATCCATCTCTTATCAATTTGTTAATTGTCTCTGATGTAAAATCACCATCTTTCGCTGAAATAGTATCATCATCATCTCTTCGTTCTATACTTTCTATTTTGGTTATTTCAAATTGTGTTTTTATAATATCTAAATATTTCTTTGGTTTTTCTGTTGTATCTAAGCTAGGAGTATAGTTCTGTAGAATATTATTAATATCATTTTTTAGTTCATAATTGTTGTTATTATTCTTCTTGCTAATTCCAAGTTGAATAAGTCTCTCAATCAAATGTATATAGTGTGTTTGAAGTATGGATTCCTTTACGTAGTACTGGTCATGTAATTTAATATCTTTAAGCCTATCAGTCATTCCATCAGGATCAGAGGGAGCAACATCATCATTAGAATGCCATAAATTTACCATGTATAGCTCCAAATCTGGCACATTAAAACTTGCTTCTTCTAAAATGGAATTCTCCAATTCTTTTGAATCCAGCTTGTACTCCCAAAAATCTTTGTGTGCTTGAATTAACTCTCTGATGGGTGTATTGCTAAGTAATCCTCCATCCCAAAACTTGTGTCCAGATATCTCCTCATATTCAAAAAATTCTGGCAGTGTTGCACTTGCCATTACATGTTGTATTTTGATACCTTCATCATATTCTATAACTATTGGTTGTTGCTGTTTTTCTTCTTGACTAGACTGTCCATAATAAACCGTTTTTCGAATATCTTTGCCATTTAGATCTTTGCCTTTTTCATAGCTGTCAAATGTTACTGTTGCACCTTCTGCTGCATCAACACTTACTACAAGTAGTCTGGGTTCTCCTTCCTCATAAGAGGTTGCTATGGGGAATTTTACAAACTTTTCTATACTTTTCTGCAATGGTTGCTTACTATATAGAATCCTTTTATTTGCCTGATCAAAGAATTTCTCATCTTCTTTAGGTGGCATTATTGGAGAATATACTTTCTCTGCCCCTGACTTTAAGAATTCTTTTATTGAATAATATCTTCTGGCAGCTTCTGCGGAGGCAGCATTAGGATTATTTTTATCATGTTCTTTTTTCCAGTTAGCAGATATTTTCGTAATATCTGGAGTAGGACAAGACAGATATTTCCAAAATTCTACGAGTTTTTCTGATGAACCCTTCCATGTTTTATTCTCAGCAACATGACTTACTAACACAGCAGCATTTATTGCACCAATTGAAGTACCAGCTATAATGTCAAATAATGGCCTACCTTCATTTCCATTTTCTTTGTCTTCTCTTGTAATCTTTTCGTATAATGCTTTGAAAGCACCAGCTTGAAATGCTCCAGCTGACCCTCCTCCTTGCAAAACAAGAGCCCTCATTTTCTTTTTGATATTCCTGTTTGTATTATTATTATCTATATGACCTTGTAATGATACATTTTCTCTGCTTTGAAGATTTTCTTCGCTTGTAGATGTCCTCCAAAGAGCATCTGACCAGGATTGAGATATTTTCTGTGAACGTGCAGCAAATTCTTTGTACATCTCCATCCACATTGTGGAGGATTGTTGCCATGAAGCCATATTCGTCACAAAGGGATTAAGTGAAAATTTATTGAATTTGTTACTTCTATTATAAGTATTATTATCCATTATATTTAAATGGTAAATATTGCCTATTAACAGTTGTAATCATCAATACTGCAATATCATAGTCTGGTTTAGATAAACATAGGATAAAGTCCTAACATGATTTCTGGGTGGGAAAAAGGAGTCAAATCTGTTTCACACCCCATTGGCCACATTGTAATAATAGTCCTCTAATTGGATCCACTAGAAAAATAAAAGAAAAGGTGAATCAAAAAAAAGAAATATTAGGAGAATCTAATGCATACTAATAATTTGTATGTTTAGTAAGGTTACAAATAAAAAAGAGATTCACAAGTAACAAGAGATTATTATTGAGACGATTTTAACAAATTGCTATTATATGTTAATGATTCTTATTTTCTTCTCTATCATCTTCTTTTTTTCTAAATAAGAACCATTCTTTGGAATCTTTAGAATCATCTTTTTGTAGACCTGCACCCAAACCTGATAGAATACCGGTCACAAGTGGATTTTTTTTATATAAAGAAGATAAACCTAGTAAAGCACCAATTGCTCCATGATGGACTCGTCTATTGAATAAATATACTTTAGATGGATTTTCTTGAGAATTCCATTGAGATGTCAACATATCAGCAACGGCAGATCCTACCTTAAATGATTCATTATGATCATCATTATTTTCTCCTATCTCATTAAGCATTTTAGATTCAGAACTTTTTATTCTATCATACATTGATTCTTTTTCTTGTAAATTTTGTTTTAGTATATCTATTACATCTTTACCAATTACGCCTTTATCTATTTTTAATATTGTTTTATAAGCTGATATTTCATTATTTTTTATCAGTGCATCTTCTTTTGTATTTAGTATCTCGTCTTCTTCAGGTGTCATCATAGTGTTATTGATATTATTACTGTCATGGATTGTACTGGATATTTTTGTTGTGTTTGTATCATTACCAGTATCAACATTATCTTTTTTCATTTTATCTCTTGCTTCGTTAGTTAATGAATGTAAAGAAATGAGATCTGCTTTTGAATCTGTTGGCTTTATACCATAAGTAGAGATCAGATCTATCAATCTTCTTTGTTGTTCCTTTTCCTCCTGTAGATGCTGTTGTAATATCTTTTTTGAGTCTTGTATAGCGGTTTCCTGTATTCTTCTTTCTAATCGTTCTATAGCAGCATTTTCAATTGATACAACTTCATTTAAATGATCTATAAATTTATTATTTTCATCATTATCGTTAGATCTAACCATATAATGGTATGGAAAATATTTAACTTAAGGATTTCTTAAAACATGAAACAAATCTTTAAAATATATTATCTCTGAACATCTAATAAAATAGTACAAAAATGATTTTTTAAACCCACTAAATATGATCTTCGAATTCTCTTTTTAGGTCAAATTTGGTTCACATCCCATTGTCCACCTTGAACTCGGTTCCAATCATATCATTTATAGATTTCATGAAGCAACATTGTATTCTCGAATTACAGATTTTTCACTTATGTCAATGTTAGGTTATTTTAATATTCGATAAATTATAATAAAAATACTTGGAAGAACTATAGATTTTCCTAGTTTTGTCTTCACTTATTAATTATGATTTCATTAATTAAATTTTATTAGTATTATTGAACACTGAAATCATGGTTATTCAACTCCCGACGGGCCCGTAGCTTTCTAGGGCCCACTAGTTTAGCGTGGAAC
>DASQLB010000076.1:0-6851 GCA_035630235.1 Nitrososphaeraceae archaeon
AGACTTCATCACCTCTTTTTTTCTTTTTTTAGATATGATAAAACTGCAAATAACGTGAGAAAACCATACATATTTTGTTGTATTAATTCATTATGGTTATACATCTAGTGTAGAGTAGAAATCACTCTTGAGGATATAAGAATATCTATTGAGTCGGACAAAATTATGAAAATCTCAAATATTTGTTATTTTTATTATTTGTTATTTTTATTATATGCTGGATATGTATTGTAAAAATCGAGCTAAATCGTACAATACAATATAATATAGGCATTTTTATATTTAAGAAGTTTATCATTAACTATTCAATTACGATAACAATAATACTTTAATTAATGAACTCTATTTTAAATAGTCAACAGTATATCACTCATAATATACATATCAATATATTAAAAGAAGAGGCTATTGCAATAAAAAATCAAAATAACATTCGTGTTTTATCATTACATCGTGTCATCTAATATAGGGAGTAGTTCTTTAATTTACTAATTTTTTTACAGTATTTGTAAATATCTTTTTATCTACAGGTTTTCTCATAATTTGGTCTTTTGATATTCCGGGTACTATACTTGACAGTTCGTCTAATATATCTAAAGCTGTTACAAAAAGAATCTTAATTGTTGGATCTATGGATTTTATTTGTTGGTGTAATTGAAATCCATTCAAGTTTTTCATACGGATATCAAGTATTACTAGTAACTCATCGACGTTGTTATTATTTCTAATATAATTTAGTGCTTTCAAAGGATCTGTAAAAGAAGTTATTTCGTAATTGTAATCTTTTAGAAAAGCTCTATAAGTAAAAAGTATATCCTGTTCATCATCGACTAAGATTACTCTTTTGTTATTATTTTTAATATTAGAACATAAATCATTTTCGCTACTAATATAATAATTATTATCAACTTTCGAATTATTAAATATGAAACCACTTGATTGTGCATTAGGATGAGAACTGGTATCATTATTTATACTTATAAATGATAACGAAGAACATTTCCTTTGAAGATTATACGTTGGATAACCATAAGTCTCTGTGATTTTATATTCTCCATTATTTGAAAAATTATAGTCCTTATCGATTGAAGAAAAAGATTTTAAAATTCTGTAGAAATTATCTCCAATAATGATTTCGTTAGGAATAGATAAAGATGATGAATTTATCTTTGAACAAAGATTCAATGTTGAGCCAAATAAATCTATTTGACTATAATCACCAACTAAAGCCAAATCTACTACTCCATAATCTATACTAATCCTGAAGTTAAAAGGTGGTAAATGTTGTTTAGACAATTCATCATTAATACTAAAACGCCTGTTTAAAACTGTCAAGGCATATTCTATAACCTCTCTAAAGGCATTTTCGTTTTTATCATTAGAAGTTTTGGGGAAATAAAATAACAAACAGTCACCGATATTTTTGACAACCTTTCCATTACTACTTTTAACTAAATCAGATACCGAATTTATAAATGTAGAATAGTATCGTCTGATATAATCTAAGCCCTCCATTGAAATGGTACTTTTAGTGGAATCTACCAAATCAATAAAACCTACACAGCTTTTTATGGAGTCCCCAGAAAATCTGATACCTTTAGAAGAAAAATTTTTCAATATATCATACCTCTGCTATCTACTATTCGTAAGAGATAAAAGAAATAACGTAGATATGTTAAAGGTATTAGTTCAATTAGATTTATATTCATAATATAACTAACTTTATCATTTTATAAAAATATATTTGACTAGTTAGCGATCTTGGGAAAAGGTACATCCTAGATTATTTACTCATAGTTAATGGCAATAGTAGACCTTATTATATTAGTGAAATGAACACTAGTAGCAAAATACTTGTATTTACATGTTATAAAATAGTAAAATTTGTTCAGATTTCATTTTAAATAAATTCATAAGAGCTATATTTTTCGGCGCCGAAAAATTATTGTTCATAGTATAAATATTCTTGGAGAAAATAATAACAATAATTCAATACAAGTTTATTCTTTAACACCTATTTATTACTGATTTTTCATATATCATAGTTTTAGTAAAAGATTTCTATCTTGGTTTCTTATATAATGTATTTTTAGGTAATTTTCTTTATATGTCTTTTCATAATCAATTAAGTATTTTACATTTATGTTATAGACGATAAATTTATACAATATCTGACATTTATTATAATTATCTAAATATCATATACATTTAAATTTTTGAATTGAGAACGAGATTATAGACGAATGATCTTTTTTATAATGTCATATGGTATATTTAATATGTATTATTTTTAGATTTGAAATCTATCTTAACATAAATAGTTTATTTAGACATATATCTTCAATTACAATATTAACTAATAATTAAACTTGCTCATTATTTCAATTAATAAGCTTTAATAAAACTCAATTTATTTATTAATATCAATCATTGGATAACATATTAAAGGAGAACTATCAAATGAACAATTGTCTTTTAATTTAGATTATAATATTAATAACAATTGTTCCAAACACTTTTTATAATAATGGATTCTAAACAATTCAAAATAAACAACATAACATTAAATACCTGATACGATAAATAATTTATATATCTTGAATGTAGAATTCTTTAGAATCTTATAATGACAAGTGTATTTTTAAAATATTAATTTGAATATATCTAAGAGGAAGTTGAATTGATTTTAGTTGGGATTATTTCCAGAAAATTGATTTTTTAATTATTAAATATTAGAATAGATAGTAAATAATTAAATGAAGAAGATAACAAAAGTTTCTAATTATATAATAGGATAAAATTTTAATACTTTTTTTCTTGTACAATCTTAATATAAACAAAGACTATCTGAAAGCAAAAATGGATAAGTCATTAACTGTTATGTTAAAATTTATTAAATAAATAGTAGAACAACTAAAGAAATAGTTAAAGCAAATATTGAAGAAATAATTTCGGATCTTAACAAGTCTTAGCCGATAAGTGGCTTGCACATTATTAATATTGGTTGACAGCTCAGGGATTAAGATGTATTGACTAGGTTACATTAAAACAGGTCTAGTTACAACGATCAGCAGATGAGTTAATGCACTCTGAAATATTGACCAATAGAATTATACATATAGTTGGGACACATGTTATGAAATTTGACCACCTTATTACTACATTAAAATGTTGTTATCAACAACCACTCTCTGACCTTGCTAATTTAAAGCAAGTTGTTCAGGATGTACTGCCTGCAGAAGCATGTGCTATAGAGTTCATATAACGAGTTAAATGAAAAATAGAGATACAGATTTGTGACAGGAAATATTTGAAGACTTGCTAGAACATGAAATGAAAGATGAAGAAGAATGGGAAAGTTAGGTGCTAATCTCGTATGAGTAATGTAAAGATTTCTATTCAAATTTTAGTTATTATTTCTGGATACAAAAATTTAACTAACTTGCTAAAACCTGTCACTCAGAAATTTAGCTAAAAAAGATAGCATGTCTACAGTAGAAGAAATTGGAATGTCTATATTGAACAAGGAATTGAGATTGTACATAAAAAAATTTTTAGAATTAAAAAATAAAATTGTAATAGATATACTTATGAATTATATATTGTTATACTACGCCTGTTCGTGTCTCTATACTTGAACTTTTCGTGTATTCATTGTGGACCATTGGAAACCATCGATAAAAAATTTATAAATAAATTTCATTTCCTGTGTTTGGAAATTACTACAAAGAGTTATCAGAATAAAAGTTTATGAAACCGATATACTATAATATAGTTATGACCTTTCCTAAGGGATATCAACGACCCAATAAGAAAAATTTAGATGATAAAACTGATTTATTAAATAGTCTTGATATTACTACTAAGAATGAAAAGGATATAATCAAACCTATACCAACAACCATTGGTGAAGCAGTCAAGGAAGTTATAAAGACAGGTAAAGAAGTAGTTATTGAAGGGCCCCAAACTGCGGGAGGACTTACCGGTGTAAAAGAAGGTGACTTGGAAGAAAAAAATATTGATCATGCACGGAAACAAAGGCAAAATGATAAGACTGAACCGACTGATGTCCGAAAGGATTCTAATTTAGAGATTGATGTGATTGAATCCCCGAATGAGACAAAATTTTTATCAAAGGAAGAAAAAATAATTGTTAAACCCAAAGAATCAAAGACTGATAGAGAAGCTACTATAACAACAGTAACTACTATACCGACCGAGGGAGTAAATGTAGAAGCACAGACAGAATTCACGGTCCCTTTAAAAGACAAGGAAGAAAATATAGAGGTAGAAACTGACGTCAAAGTAAATCCCACTACTACTACTAGTTCAGTATCTAGGTTAGAATCTAGAACCATTGAAAAACCTAATCTTTCTTCTACTGATGAATTAAGCCGAGAAAAGAACACTCCTCAATCAGAATTTGATAAAGAAACTATCAATCCTAAATTACTGTTAGAAAAAGAAGAACATAGATTACAACAACAAAATACAAATAATTTCTCATCCAATCCGTTTATAACATATTCGGCGTTTTGGCAACATATTATGTCTAATTGGGTAAGTTTCTATGACGAATATTTAAAAAATATGATAAAGTTTAATGAATTATGGTTTGATAAGTCTAGAAATATAAGGTCTGGTTCACAACAAGAACAATAATTTTTATTACTTTCATAAAAGAATCATTAGAATTTTTAATATTGAGGCACTATTAACCTCCTTAAAGATTTAGTCAACCAATATAGAATAAATATAAAATCCAATATACATACCAGAATAGAAAATAAATGGTACCCGCAGAAATCGAATTTATTAGTTAATAATTAATTGTTGTTGGTTTGAGAACAATTAAATATTGTATGTTAAAATATACAGACACTTTTAACTAATCCCTAGAACAGATCCAAAAATATTATAATGATGGTATTAAAAACAACTTTAACATTATAAAAAATTAGTGAAAAATCCTACAAACATTAGTATTTTTTAATTTTCCGTTTTTCTGGGACTTTATATTAGGTTTAGTTGTACTTATTCTAAAATAATTGGACATCATGTATAACCATGATGTACATGCTAGAGGCTCTAAAAATAAATTTAGAATTAATAGTAATATTATCGTCATTACACTCCACTTTACTAAATAGACCAATATTCATTTAGACAACTACTAAAGGATCCTGAATAACCAAAAAAAATCATCGAGAAGTACAACAACATTATTACATAATATAATTATTGAAGAGATTTTAAGTATTTACCTTATAAAATAGAAATCAACGTTTTGACTCATCATTTAATATTAATAAATTACAGAATCGATAGAAAAATGTATACATTACAGAAAATAGAGTCAAATACTAATAAAAAAGTAATCCGTTAGGATAAAGCCAATTTTGGGATAATAGTTGTCAATATTAAATAATATATTATTATATAATAACTGGTCAAAATAAAAAATTAATAACGATCTATTGATTAAATTTTTAGATTAGAATTCTATGAGAGCAGGTAAAAGTTCAACCATAGAAGTATCTCCAATGAGGACGTTATTATATTGTTAGAGGCTGTAAAAAAGTATTATGGCACTTCTTTTTTAGCGCAGGTATCACAATATTTTTCTATGAGGGTAACACCGTCTCCCACGTCAAATAATGCTTCTTGTGTAGCCATCCCACCACAAGTTATACAGAATTTGGTCTTTCCATTAGTATCAATGAATGATCTTAGCGTTGAAAATACTTTTTCCATTTTATTGTTTCCCTCTCCTTAAGAGTGAATCTGATGTTAATAGCAATACGGCAGTAATACCTATCACACCAACCATGAATCTACTATTATTATTCATATTATTATGTTGATTTTTATACTATATGAACTTGCCTAATATAATATCGGATATAGACATTGTTATTTCATCATAGATCACTCTTAATTATCGTTTACAAATTAAAGGTTTTGTATCTGTAAGTTGAATCTATAATGTCTGCTGAGAATTAGTTTTATAAATTCTTTATTTCATTTTGATTTCGTCATCTACATCAAATCTCAAATATGAATTTGAATTATTACCATAAGAAATACTGCAAAAAAATATAATAGATTGTTGAGATTTTAGAAGATAAAGGATTTCAAGAAACATCATATCAAAACCATTAATGCTCTATAAACAAAGTTTACTTTTTTTAATGGTATTACTCACATACTTGTAATAAATTTTTAATAATTTATGATTTCTTTTGTCTTATTTATCAGTAAAATTATCAATTCGGATAATGATATACTCATATTACAATTCGATATTAGTTCCATGATTGGTAATTTAAGTTTAAAAATGAGATTCATTGAGGTATACATTGTAGCAATATTTGAACATCTTTTTTGTTATGATTATTGCAGATAAGATAGTTCAATATTATTAATAATATACTGATATTATATATGTTACATTATTATTTTAAAAATGGCGATATCTCCATTACTACAATTTTAGATAATCTTACCTGTTAATTAGAATAGCCTCCTAGATATTTAACTAAATAGAAAATACTTATTAATACAACGATTTAGATCTTCATAATTATATAGACACATAAATCTAGCTCTAGTACTAAGAAATATTTTGATTTGTTTTCTTATTGTAAGATTTTCTTCAGATTCATTTCTTGGAAATCTAGAATTAATTTTATATAACTTTAATACAAGGCGATGTAATATAATGATATGAGTTTTCCTAATGACATAGATCCATATAATTTCTTTCGACATTTTTTTGGAGGTAGTGGTGTAGGACGTAGAAGACGCGAGGGAAGAGGTTTTGGTGGATGGAACTTTGACGATATGTTTAG
>DASQLB010000077.1:0-2574 GCA_035630235.1 Nitrososphaeraceae archaeon
GATAGTGTTAAATCTTTTCATATTGATAAAAATCCACCTAGTGTTTCACATTTTATAGATGAGTCTTTATAAAAAAGGAATAGAAAAGAAATATATGAATAATAAAAAACAGGTTTTAGGAATTCATCATGTTACCGCCATATGTAGTAATCCACAAAAAAATATTGATTTTTATACACAATTATTAGGATTGAGATTGGTTAAATTAACTGTAAACTTTGATGATCCAACAACATACCATCTATACTATGGAGATGAAATAGGACATCCTGGCACTATTCTTACATTCTTTCCTTGGCCTGATGCCCCTAAAGGTTATAGAGGCACTGGTCAAGCTATAACAACATCTTTTTTAATACCTTTAAATTCTATTGATTTTTGGAAAGGTCATCTGAAAAATAATGATATTTGTTTTGAAGGACCAATAAAACGGTTTGATGAAGAACAAGTAATAAAACTATATGATCCTGATGGTCTACAACTAGAATTAGTTGCTCATTCATCAGCAAAGGAAAATGATGAAAGATTTTGGAAAGATGGTCCAATATCTTATGAAAATGGTATAAGAGGATTTTATTCTGTAAGTTTATCAGAAGAAGGATATGAGCGTACTTCAGAAATATTAAAAGATATGGGGTACACAATGATAAAAAATGAAGGTAATCGTTTTCGTTTTCAAATAGAAGATTCACAATCTAATATTACCGGAGCAAAAATATTGGATGTTCTTTGTTTGCCTTATACTCCTCATGGAAGAATCGGAATAGGAACAATTCACCATATAGCTTTTCGAACACCGTCGGATGAAACTCAACTATCTATTAGAAAGAATATCATAAAAATAGGACTAAATCCTACACCAGTAATTGATAGAACCTATTTTCATTCAGTATATTTTAGGGAACCTGGAGGAGTTTTATTTGAAATTGCTACAGATCCACCAGGATTTACTCTAGACCAAAAAGTAGAAGATCTCGGAGAAAGACTGATGTTACCAAAATGGCTTGAACCAATAAGAGAAAGCTTAGAAAAGGTATTGCCAAAGATCGACTACAATACTCTCAAGAAAGTAATCAAAAAAAATGATTAAATCAAATGACTTTGGATTTGCTCATATCTTTATTAATTCTAATGATTCTAACAACAATGACATAACCACCAAGAAATTAACACTGGTTTTACTACATGGAACAGGTGGAAATGAAGAAGATCTTATTTTTCTTGGAAAGGAAATTGAACCTAATGCATCAATATTAAGTCCTAGAGGAAAAATATTGGAAAATGGTATGATACCTCGCTTTTTTAGAAGATTAGCTGAAGGAGTCTTTGATATGGACGACCTCAAATTTAGGACTTATGAGCTTGCTGAATTTATTCAAAAGTGTTCTTTATATTATAAATTTGATTTAAAGAAAACAATAGTAGTAGGATTTTCAAATGGAGCTAATATTGCTGCCAGTATGCTACTTCTGCGTCCGGATATATTTAAAGGTGCAATTCTTTTTAGAGCAATGATACCCTTAGTTCCTAATCCTTTACCAGATCTTTCAACCAAAAAAATACTATTGTCTGCAGGAATACATGATCCAATAGTCTCTAAAACTGAAACGGAAAATCTTTTTAGCTTATTTCAAAAAACTAATGCAAACATAACGTTAAAGTGGAAGCCATCTAGTCACAATTTAATTCAACAAGACGTATTAGATGCAAGAAAATGGATATCGAATAATTTTTTTGGTTAAATTAGATATAGAAGTTAATCAAGATCAAATAATGCTATTTTATAATCTGATCGTTCTGGCATTTGCTCAAACATCGGTTTGACTTTTTCCACTAGATCAGATAAAATCTTGCTATCTTTAGAATAATAATTTACCATATCTTCTTTATTCTCCCAAAAGGTTAGAACAATAGTTTCTCTCTCATTTTCTATATTCTCCAAAATTACACATCCTTTTATTCCTTTGACTGTTCCCTTGATATCTTCAAAAAATTCTTTGAAAATTTCTGTAACCTTTTTTGAGTCCTCTTTCTGAGTCCAAAATATTTTCATCGTGTGACAGTGTCACACGAAAACTGTCACATGTCGAAAATAAATTTACCATATAGAATAAAACAATATCAGATCAGATCATCAATAAAAAAATAATTAAAAAAATATTAGTGGGTTACTAACGCATAGCTTGTTGTAACTGGCTTTTCACCATAGGAATGTATTGCTAAAGCATTTCCACCGAAAGTAAACGTACCCATTTTACCGGAAGTTAGCATACCCGTTTTATTTCCTGAATCTATCAACGTTATTTCGTACTTGGTTTTTCCATAATCAGGACTTCAAATATTCTTTTTACCCTTTTTCCTCTCCCAATTTCAAATCTCCATCAAACGATAAAAATTGCACCTATAGGTGCAGATATTTTTATTTGGATCTATAACATTTTGAATAATAACTATAATATTAGATTAGTTTACTTTAATTTAAAAAATAGTAATTTTAATAATTGATAATATTAATAATAACAGCAGCTATTTTCTAGTGTCTAATACTATTGTCTATTATTTTTTATCATTATA
>DASQLB010000078.1:0-49939 GCA_035630235.1 Nitrososphaeraceae archaeon
ATTTTTATAGAATTTTAAAATCTTTTTCTAATATTGTAACCAGTTATAATTTTTCAAATAATGGTGAATTCAAGGTAACAGAAAATATTGGATACCCTACATATAACCTAAAAAGAAGAGATAATATTTTGACGAATGATGTAACTAATTGTACACATCCTATTATGGAGAAACAGTTAAATTCATCTGCCAAAGAAGATTTTATAAAAAATAAGAATAAAAAAAGAGGTTTCTTTTTACATAAAAAAAATAATAATAACAAAAAAATAATCATAGTTGATGATAATCAAGAAGTACTTTTTACATATAGACTATTTCTCGAAGGTTACAATTATCATATAACCTCTTTTACAGATCCCTTTCTTGCACTGAACTATATTAAAGAGAGTACAGATTTTGATAATCTACTAGTAATACTCGATATTAGAATGGAACATTTAAATGGATTTCAATTACACCAACAAATAAAATCTATAGATCCAACAATTAAGATTCTTTTTGTTACTGTTTTAGATATATTAGATGAGTTATTAACTATAATTCCAGGATTGACAAAAGAACAAATAATGAGAAAACCGGTTGATAAAAAGTTATTTACAAATACTGTAAAAAATATGCTAAATTAGCGAATATTATTTTTTAAATACTTTTTCTGATACTACAAAATTGTGTTAAAATCAATTGATTATCCTCAATTCACACTCTTATGAATAGGTTTATCATTAACTACCCAATTTTTAGAAGCATTTTATTTTTTCAAAATTTCTATTGATTTAAAATCCCCATTGCTTGTATATATCTATTTTATCGTCTTCTGCTTCAACGATTATTATTATCGTTATATCAGAGATTTCTATAATGAAATCGTATTATGAAATACCAAATGAAGTATGTAATCAAATTACGCTAGCATACAAATCAAGAAGGTAAAAGTAAAGAACAGATAGTCCTAGAATGAGGATAGAAAATAAATAATTACTATCTTTTAGATTACAAGAACAGGATGTCAGTGGAAGCATAAACAAGAAATCTAGGTGCACCAAAAAGATGATATTCAAACATATATTGATTGATTGATTGATTCTTGAAATTATACGATGAAAGTTGGTATCAACTTTAAATGACAATCAAAATCGATGATGTAATAACAAAAGCAACTATAGGGGAAAAATAGAGAATAAGGTGATAGGTATAGTCAACAATATTTATTCATAACATATTGTTTTCACTATTGCTATTTTTTCCTTGATTGATTTCCTGTAAATATTGCAAAACCATCGGAAGAAATACACCTACATCTGTCACAATTCCTATAGCTTGAGTTGTTCCTCTATCCAATAATTTAGTAACTACTGATTGGTTAATATCTACTGCAATCACTTTAACATATGAAGGTAACATATTTCCTACAGCAATTGAATGTAACATTGAAGAAAGCATTATCACCATTTTGGCATCTTTTAAAACTTCTTTATATTTTCTTTGTGCTTCTACAATATCTATAACCACGTCTGGAAGAGGACCATCGTCTCTAATTGAACCAGATAATACAAAGGGTATATCGTTTTTAATACATTCATACATAATTCCTTTTTTTAGTATACCTTGTTCTACCATATTTTTGATGGAACCAGCCTTAAAAACTTCATTAATCGATTGCATATGATTCCTATGACCACGTACCGCCAAAGTTCCATCGTCTATATTCATACCTAAAGAAGTTCCTAAAAGTGCATTTTCAATATCATGAACAGCTAGGGCATTTCCAGTCAGTAATCCATGTATATATCCCATTTTTATTAGTTTAGATAACGATTGGGAGGCTCCTGAATGAACTATAACTGGTCCTCCCACAACTACTATTTTCCCTTTTTGTCTTGCTGCTACATTATAAATATCATATGCAACTTTTTTAATAATGTGTTGAGTAGGTCTTTCACTTGAAGTAGTGCTGCTCATAAATTGAAATATGTCAACTCCCTGACGAGGACGTTCGTCAGGTATAATGTGTATACCTCTCTCTTGGGTTACAATCATATCATATTTTTTTATATCTCTAATCATTTTACATTCGGCTGTTTTATTATATGTATCAACGACTATACACTTATCCATCATAATATTTTTGACATCTATCCAAACACCATCATAAAAAATCTGTGTTGGTTTATTGGTTGTACTATAAAATAAGTCAGGCATTACCATATCATTTGGTGCCGGTTCCAACAATACATTTTGTGTATAAATCGGTTGAGCACCAGCTCTGTAAATAGATTCTAATAATTGATTAAGATGTTTTTTATCTTTACCTTCAACAATAAGTCTAGCATAACTAGGATCAGTTTTATTCTTACCAACAGTAAATTCCATTACTCTAAATTCGCCTTTTAAATCCATTATATTATCAAAAATACTAGTTAAAATCATTGAGTCTATAAGATGCCCTTTGACTTCAATTTCCTGCTCAAACTTATTATTATTTGATGACGACAAATGTAATATAGATAGATATAATTTTAGGTAATTAAGCATTAATCAAATTGGAAGAGAAAGTTTTCCGGTATATTCTGATAAACTATGATCTTTCTTGATCCTTGATACAATATTATCTTTATCTTCTTCTGAAAACCATTGGGCCATAGTTTTGGCTATTCCATTTTTATCGCAAATTACAATAACATAACCACTGGTTTCTTTGAATACAGCAATTAAGTTTTCCTCCCCAACTGGAAACCATACATTTGTTTTTGTATCCTTCAAAGCTAAAGCAGGCATTGCTGCATTTCCAGTATATAAATTTAACAAATCCTGGGATTGTTTAACACGTTTTTCTCCTAACTTGAGGGCTATAAAATATTGCATAGCAAGAATATATTATAAATTCTTATCTAAATGTTTTAGTATATTTGCAAGGGTAGGCTGAAAATTAGATTCTCCCATATTATCAAGAACCTTCAAAAAAGGAGATAAAAATTCAAATGGATAGCCATTTCTAAGATATTGATTAGATTGTAAAAACATTTCTATCTTATCTAGTTGCTTTACAAGATGTACTTCTTTTGTTTGATTTAATGCATATTCTTTCCATAACTCAGAGTAAAGTAACGCTATTTTACTTGGAAAAGAAGATATTATTACTTTCATTGCATTATTTTCTCTGATACGTTTTTCTCTAACAGAAATTTCTTCGGGCATATAATCTCCGATTATGGATTCCGCCAAGTCATGTATTATACACAATTTCATTACTTTTTCCGTATCAAGACCTAATAAATCAGAAAAAACCATTGACAAAGCAGTTAATGAATAGCTATGGTCTGCAACCGATTCAGCTTTTAGAATTTTGGCTTTGGATATCCATCCTGTTCTTTTAACAGTTTTTAACTTTAGAATATAATCTATAAGATTACTGGATTTATTATCATTCGTTATTACATTCATTATTTATATCAATAAATTAAATTATTCATGTCTAATTATTATTACTATTATACTATCATAATAAGTAAAAATAGTGGTGAGATAGATGATAAGATTACATAAAAGATTTCTAAATTTAGTAAATGTAAATATGTCATTACTATAATAATAAATGGATTTAGATACAAATCAAATAGATATGCTAAGCCTAAAGTAACAATAGCTAACATTACAGTGACAATGATTATCATTAGAACATTTTGTATTTGTCCCATTTAAAGACACTACTCTCTCTTTTCTACTAAATAAATTATTTAAGATTTCCATGCTATATCCGATATCTGGAGTCTTTTGTTTACTGTTCTACTTAGTACAAAGAGTAGATCCGAAAGTCTATTCAAATATATTAGAACCAGATTGTTAATTTCGTCATTCAGCAATAATTTTGAAACGTTGGTTTCTGCTCTTCGTGCGATACTTCTAGCAATATGGAGACTAGAGGATTCAACAGACCCGCCTGGGAGAATAAAATAGGTAATAGGAGATAATTCTTTTTCGTAGTTATCGATATCATTTTCCAATATTGTAATCATAGTAGATTGAACTCTTAA
Organism: Nitrososphaeraceae archaeon; assembly: GCA_035630235.1. Classification (GTDB taxonomy): domain Archaea; phylum Thermoproteota; class Nitrososphaeria; order Nitrososphaerales; family Nitrososphaeraceae; genus TH1177. Next base: position 4,032 of record DASQLB010000078.1, read on the forward strand.
AGATGTAGACTTCGAAAGGTCTGGATCAGCTAAATCAGAACCTATAATGAATAAATCATTTTGAATTCTATTAAGCGTAATTAGAATATCAAAAGAAGATTGATTATTGTTATTATTAGTTTTAGGCTGTGACAAAAGAGATATTGAAAAACCGATATATGAATTCAGTTCATCTATTGAGCCATAGGCTATTATTCTAATATCACTCTTCGGAATTCTTTTTCCGTCAATAAGACCTGTTAATCCCTTATCTCCAGTTTTCGTATATATTTTCATATATAACTAAACTTGGATTCAGAGAAATAATATCCTATACTTTGACTGACTGGCTAATTAATTAATTAATTAATTAATTAATAAGAATGTACTTCAGCTTTATGCTCTCTTAAATATTTCTTCTTCTTGAACCTTTCATTGCATTTGTCACATTTAAAAGGTTGATCGAATTCCAAGAGAAATCGTTGTTTCCTCTCTTCTGCAGTTTCGACCACCTGATTGGGTTCAGGATTAGGGGAATTATTCATTATGATTTCTCCTAGAAAATAATTTTTAATCTTTATTTAGTTTTAGAATAATAGTTATGTTAGATTGATTATGTAAAAAATTATATATTTTTTTTATGAAAATTTTTTATTAATTATAAAAGTGATACCTATACAAAATAGAATATATATTGAGTCGATTTAAATGATTATTTAATGCCGTCGTAGCTCAGCCTGGGAGAGCACTCGACTTGATTTGATTATCTAATTATTCAAGGGTGAAGCTGAAGACCGAGCTGTCGTGAGCTCAAATCTCACCGACGGCATTAATTTATATTATATCATAGAACTTAGAAATGTCGTATTATTGGAAAGCATAATACAAATATTTAGAAGAATATTTTGTTCTCATGACGATACCTTTTCCTTTAGAGTGTATAATGATTTTGATTTTAGTGAATATAACAAATGTACAAAATGCGGTAAAACACTTGGTTATTTCAAGGGATTTGATGAGGATCTAAGAGGATGATTTTTGATTGGTATTAAGGATTAATCTTCAAATCTTAATAATTAGTTGGTGGTTGGGTGCAGCTACAGCATTACTCTCATTTTTACTTCCTATATATATTCATCATATTATAGTTGGAGGGATTGGATGGTCGATAATTTTTATAAGTACTATACTTATAATCTATGAAATAAAGAAGATAAAAGAAGAAGATAAAAGGACTAAATCACTATAAAACAAATTTAAAGACTTTCTTTTCCGCCTTGTTCCTCTATTACTACAAGAGTAACAGTAGATGTAATGCCAGGCACTTTTCTTATTTTGTTCGTTATAGTATTATTCATAGATTCTGTATCACTAGATCTAACCTTTACGAAAACATCATGAACTCCATAAGTTCCCCTCACCTCTTTGACATCTGGCAAATTTGTTAATTCGCTGATAATTTTTTCCTCAGAACCTAATGTACAATTAACTAAAATATATGCTGTTGGCATAGCTTAATTTAGATTTATTAATATTTTAGTTTTGTTTTTTTTAGCAATGTATAATAGATATGATGATAAATTTTTAATTAAATTGGCAATAAAATTAACAATTTATTACACAATATTACAAATCTATATGTATTGAAAATTATAATTTGAAAACATGAGGTTACCATTAAAAGATAGTGATTATTTCGTTACAAAAGTTAATGAAACTGTTAAAACAATTGATGAAGAATTCTTTGATTTTTTAAAGCCAAAATTGCAAATGAAAAAAGTTGATGTAATGTTAGGGGATGGGACAATAACAACTGCAGAAACTTTTGATCCCATAGAAATTACAAATGAATTCAGACGAATTTTACAAAGTCTAAAAGATTGGACTTTTACGGATATTTCTGAGTCTAAAACCGAAGATTTGTATAGATTGTATTTTCAAGTAACATGTAATATTGATAAATTCTATATATATGGATATTTTGGAATACAATTTCATGTTTTGCATTATTACAAATTAGATAAAGAAGTTATAAAAATTCAGAGAGAGTTGATAAAATTAAATCAAGACGTATCAGATTCTTTTATTTCACTTGCAGACAAAGGAAATGCCTTAATAGAAGAGGAGTTACGCAGACAGGGAATGGATAACCTATCATTTGAAGAATTATTTTCTAAATTATATGGAAATAGTAATTTAATGGACAATCTTGAACAGAAAGTTTTAAAACTAGAGAAAGGATTTCCTATAGTTCAAGATAGCGAAAATAAAAGAGAACAAATGATTTCAGAATTAACTGATATGATTATTAAATTGTATCACATAATGCCTGTAAAAATTGACTACAATAAACTAATGCAAGGAGAGGAAGGAGTTGTATCATATTTTGAAATTGAAATTATTAAGAATAAAAAAACTGGAAAACGAGAGCCATATCTTGATACTAAAAAATTTAACAAGGGCATCACTGAAATTGTAACTAGTAAATTAAGTGAAATAGTATCATCATTGAAGGAATTAAGAACTAATACTAATAAGAAAGTTGATCAAGACCTTAAATAATATACCAGATGAGATTTACTAATAGTAAAGAAATAGCAAATTATAATTACAATTGATATCTGTAATCTAAGATATAATAATGAATAATGAATTAAATTTAGAAACAAAAAACTTACCTACTTATGATGAAATAATTAAAGGTAGGGAATTATTAAAAAATTTTATAGGTAAGACTCCTCTTTCTAAATCAAATACTTTTTCTAATTTAATTGGTACAAATATTTTCTTAAAAAACGAGGCTTTTCAAAAAACTGGATCGTTTAAGGTAAGAGGAGCCCTATACAAAATCAACTCCCTCTCTGAAGAGGAACTGAAATATGGAATAATAGCTGCTTCTGCAGGAAATCATGCACAAGGCGTAGCTTATGCAGCCACTATTAGAAAGATTCCATGTACAATAGTAATGCCAATTAGTGCATCTCCGGCAAAGATAGCAGCTACCCGATCATACAATGCACGAATTATCCTCAAAGGTGCTGATTACGACGAAGCATGGATAGCAGCTAAAGAGATAGCCCGAAATGAAAATAAGACAATTATTCATGCATTCGATGACCCAGAGGTAATAGCAGGGCAGGGTTCAATAGGTTTAGAGTTATTAGAAGACTTGCCAGATTTAGATGAAATTTACATTCCTGTGGGTGGTGGTGGTTTAGCTGCAGGAGTTGCAATTGCTATAAAATCAAAAAAAAGAAATATCAAGATAATTGGAGTAGAATCTAAATCTTTTCCAGCAATGAAAGAATCTCTTGAAAAAGGATCTCTTCAAACAAAAAAAGGAGAATTTACAATTGCAGATGGAATATCAGTGAAATCTCCAGGAAAATTAACCTTTGAGATAGCAAAAAAATATTTGGATGATATTGTACTGATTGATGATAATTCAATTGTTAAAACTATGTTCTTATTAATGGAACGATCCAAACTAGTAGTAGAACCTGCTGGTGCTGCTAGTCTTGCATATTTACTAAGTAACGGACATAAGAATAGAAATAAGAAAATAGTATCGATCTTATCCGGTGGTAATGTAGATATGTACCTGCTTGGACAAGTGGTAGCAAAAGGACTTTTACAGATGAACAGATTGTTAAAAATATTTATTCAATTACCAGACAAGCCAGGAGCATTAAAAACGGTAGTCGATGGTATTTCAGATTTAAGTATAAATATTGTAGAGGTTGTACATGACAGGCTTAGTGCCAATGTATCAGCAGGAACTGCAGGTGTTTATCTAAGTTTAGAATTGGAAAATGCAAAACATTGTGAACTTTTAATTGGCTTTATGAAGAAAAAAGGTATTGATTTTCAAATAATTGTATGAGATAAAATAAATAAATTATAATTTAAATAATTTATTATCAATATAAAAGAGTAAGTACCGATCTCAAACTAATAATAGTCGATCTATAATATTTTTGGGATCCATTTTTTGTTCAATTCCAAAAGCAATAGCTACTAGATTTTTAATTTCTGTCATTTTTAATTTTATAGCCGCAGTCATAGGCGCATAGCTAAACATTCTTCCATATAATGCCATTGATTTTCTATGTATCAATTCTTCAAAGCTCGATTCAATTTGTGAAATTATGGTGGTATCACTTTCATTTCCTTGATTAAGAACTATATCTTTATAGACTGTTTTGGAAAATTCTGCTATTGCCTGTTTGACACTATCTGCATGTATCATTTTATTTAGAACATCTTCGTTCACGCGAGAAGTTGTAGCAATCCTTAATGATTTAATATGTTCTTCTGGAAGTTTCCAATATTTTGCCCTAATAGTACTTAAAACATTATAATAATCTAAATCAAGAGAAACTAAAGGTTGAAGATCAGCAGGTTTACCTATATTAGCAAAAGCACTAACCAAGCCTTTGTAGTAAATTTTATCAAGATAGAGTTCAAAAATTTGGATATTATTATTTTCTTTGTATAGTTGAGCAGCTGAAGAAATTTCATTACCGAATTCAGAGGTTTGTAAGGCAGATACAGTCTCATCGAGATCTTTTGCAACTAGAGCTTTAACAATAATATCTCTTCTTCCTATTAGTTCTTCTGCTTGCATATTTATATGCGGAAAAATATCATCGTAGGTCTTGCCTAAAGCTTTACTTTTTAAAATTATTTTGAGATTCCAGAGGATGTATTTTTTATAATATGCATTTACAAGATCTCCTTTAGCTATTTTGGCCATCGAAGAATGAAAATTGAAAAGATCTTCTCTTAGTGCGATTTCAATTTTTTCGGAAGTTATAGGCTGTTGAATTTTACTCAAAGAATCAACATATGATGTATTTTTTAATCTAGTTACAAATTCTTCTAAAGTTTTTGAATCAGAAAATGATTCTAAATCGTGTTTAGATAGCATTGTACCTCGTTCAGAAAAAGCTCTAACTGTACCAAAAATTCTTTGAGGTTTGTTAGCTTTTCCCAATTTTAGTCATCCATCCTTCTCTTTATAATACTACTTGTTAATTAAATATTTTTGATGGTAACGAAGAATATGTACATAAACAATAGATATAATATTTAGGTTGTGCCGAGATTAGGTTCATTATCTATATTTCCTAGAATCATACTAATTACCTTATCAATTGCCTTATCATGATTTTTTTCAATATTGTTTTTTATTAAATTATAATTTTTTTCAGCCTGTTCTTGGATTAAGAGAGACTCCTTTTCAGATTCTTTTTTAGCATTGTCTAAAATTCCTTTTGCTTCTTCATTTGCCAATTTAATAATCTTTTCTCGCAATTGTTCTATTTCGCTATTAGAATGAGACAGCATACGTTTCTTTAATTCTTCAATACTAGAATTAATATTCTCAACATTAGTTTCAAATTCTGAAAGAGTATTTATTATTTCTTCCACCGTGGAAACGTTGGATTCCAATTCATCAAAATTGTAATTTAAAGAATATTAAACCTTACTTTTAATTAATGCAAATTAAGCTTTCAGAATCCTGATTTAATTGGATCTATTGGTTTTATTAATTCGCGTAACAAGACTGTGGCATAAGATCCTTTTGGTAATTTAAATGATAGATCAAGCATATCAAAATGGCTAAATTCACTACAATATAGCAAAGTCTGTCTGAATCCCATCTGTAAACTTAATTCTTGCAAGTCTTTTAAATAAAAATAACTTGGCGAAATATTTTCATCCGATAAAATTCTTTTAGTAATATGATCAAAACGATTTTTTCCTGGTTGATAATTATAACCCACTAACCTAATTGCGGGCATGACATCATTATTGGAATCTATCCCTTCTCTAAACTTTCTAATTTTACCAAAAACTAGAGGTCCCTCTATTTCAAAACATAAATCTCCATCTTTACATTTTTGGATATCTTCATTGCACAAAAGAGCATTACTGAGACATTTATTAAAAACATAAGACTGATAAGCTTGAACAAAAAGCCTTCTAATATTTATCGGTACAGATCGAAGAACTGCAATGGAATCTTTACCTTCTACTAGTGCATATAAAATGAGTCTTTCTAAATCCATTCCTTTAGGCATGATTTTAATCAGTTTTTGATAATTATTAGGGTCTCTACTCCGTTCTCTTATTTCCTTTGAAAACTTGGAATCATATTTTGTAGTATAAGAGAGAAGATATTCAATAGCTTTATTATAATTTCGCTCAAGCAATGCTTTACCAACTAAATGAGTTACCATTCTTTCGCTTCCAAATCTTTGTAAGCCATAGAAATTAGCAATTTTATTTAATTCTAATAAAAAAGGCTGTATATTATTCTCAGAAGTTTGATTTATTTTTATTTTAAAGCTATTTCCAATGAGTGCAGATTTTGATAATGGAATACGAAGAAAACCTAACAAATTTAATTTTGTTTTTGGTGTTATTATATATTTAGGTAAATTCTTTGTTTGTTCGCTACTAGCATATTGACTAGTTTCTGCTTTTGCATCTTTTATCCCCATTATTCTTAGTTTTAAGCCTGATTGTTTTTTAATTTCAATTACCGCGTGATTAGAATCAATGTTATGTTTTTCCAATAAATAAAGTGGAAATCTATGTTCGTTATTTTGAACTGGAGAAAAATTTGGTGGTTTTAAAAATGCATAATCTATTATTTCAGAAACCTGAAATTCTTCATTAGTTTCCTTTATTGTTCCATTTATACCTGCGAAATTTGTACTGTAACATTCCATACCAGCATGGAAATCTATCTCAGGTACTGATTTTATCACAAAATTAACCTATATCAAATTAAATATAAACAATACAACATTCATATCATCAAAAATAAATAAAGGATTTATATTCAAATAGCATAGTAATAATTATGGGTATTGCAACATATATGGTTAAAGAAGTTATGAAAGAAATTAATAACAAATCAAAGGAGTTTTATGAATTTATTTTACCTCCTGTAGATATGATAGAAGATAGTAATGATTTGCTTGTAATTATAGATTTACCAGGATTTAATAAAAATGACATAACTCTTAGAATAAATAAAAACGTACTCTCTATCAAGGCCAATAAACCGGATAATGAATACAGAGGTACAGTTTATTTAAAGCATCGACCTACAAAAATAGATAAAAAAGTTATTTTGCCTTTTTTAGTTGATGATGATGAAGAAATTACTGGAACTGCGAATTATTCTGATGGAATTATAACGTTGAGAATTCCTAGCAAAAGTTTGGGAAATCGAATACCAATTTCCTAATTAATGCATGCATTAGAGCTTTAATATAAAATTAAAATTTAATAAATTCTTTATACTTGTGTTCATTTATTTATTCTGCTGATAAATCCCAATAATTAGCATCTTTAAATTCAATTTTTGGTTTTCCGAGTGCCTTCCAATCTTTAAATGATTTAGAATATAATTTAATATTTTTGATACCCGCTAATTTTAATGCATAAAATGCAAGACCAGATAAAGTTCCTACACTACCACAATAAGTAATTATTTCCGAATCTTGAGTAATCCCTCTATTTTCAACAAAACGTTTTAATTCGTCAACGGATCGCAAAATATGACTATCGTTACCCAACATAGTATAAGGAATATTTTTTGCGCTAGGAATATGTTCAGATAAAAAATTAAGGCGTTCTCTAGAATCAACTAATACTTTATCAGGATTATTTTGTATAGATTCAACATACGTAGCATCTGCGTAAATAGAGTGGTTTAATTTAAGAGAATGAATTGTTTCTGGAAATTTATTAATGCGGTTTTCAATTTCCAAACCAAGATTTTTCCAATTTGTATAGGTCATTTCTAGAAGTGAAGTGTTTTCATGACCAACATATTGAAATGACCAAGCAACTCGTGCCGCTAAAGCTCCAAAAGTATCGTCATATACTACTACAGGCATTTCATCATAAATACCAAGAGTTTCTAATAATTTGACAATCTGTTCAGGTGAATCATTTGAAAGTAAGTTTGCTAGAGGTAATGATACTGCAGTAGGTATATGTCCTTTTTTATAATCTTCTATTCTACGAACGTCCACAACTCTTGCTGCTTTTTTTCGAATCAATGTACGTAACGTTTCTACATCACATACAATAGGAAGCTTGTAATTAGTTCCTATCTCTTTAAAGTGTGTTTTTGTATTGTTAGTTTGCTTTTGGTTTTGCTGCTTAAAATTAGAGCTTTTTACATTTACATTTTTAGGCTTTGATTGAATATCATACTTAAGTTTCGCCTGAGATTTCTTAATCTTTAAATTAATCAAGCCGCACATTCGCCTCTAGCAGTCTTTGCGACAAATTTAATATCGTTACCATAATCTTGATATAATTCTTGATCTTCTTCAAATGGAGGAAGTTGAGTGACTGGTGTAAGAAGAGTTTTTATATCGTCCATATTTTTTATGTTACCATTTCCATTGTTATTTATAATACGGTCTATCCACATGTCCAATGTTTCTGAAGATGATTTTTCATTTTTGTATAGCTCTACTATTTTTTTTATTACATCTATAACCCTTTTTGCTGGAACACGCATAATAGCCTTACCTAGTTTTCCTTCATCTTCATATCCATTACCACCAAATAACATAGTATACACAGGAGCCATAGAATTTTGTATTCTTGCAGCACCACCAAAAAAGCCGATAGTTGCAATTTCGTGTTGTCCACAAGAATTAGGGCAACCGCTTATTTTAATAGTTGAATTACGAAGATCGTTATCAACATCAAAACCTAATTCCAATAACGTCCTTTGAACCTCTTTAGCTAATCTATGTGAATTAGTTATAGCCAGATTACAAGAAGTAGTACCTGAACAGCCTACTGCGGAAGTGATTGTAAGGGCGCCAGGATTGGCTAATCCAATAGCCATAAGTTTTTTATAGACGGCTGGCAAATCATTGTTGTAAATATACCTAATTGCAAAATTTTGTTGTGGTGTGTTTCTCGCAATAGACTCTGATGAGAATTTACGTATTAGCAATGCTAGAGATCTTAGTTGACTAGATGTTATATCACCTGCACCAAGTGTGATAAATATTGTAAAATAGTTCTCTTGTTTTTGTGGAACTACATTAGTATACAACCACCGATCGTAACCATTACTAGTAGTAGAGATATTTGTTTCTACAATAGGGAGGTTATTATATTTTGTTGACTTCTTTAATGGAACATATGAATCATCAAAATTAACTTGATAAAGGTTCTTAGTGAATTCAGAAACAGTCGCTTCTACAATAGCGCGTTCCTTCAATACCATTTTTTGAAATTTCTCCCAACCAATTTCATTTACTAAATAGCGCATTCTATTTCTGGCCATATTATCTCTATTTCCTAGTCTATCAAATAGTCTAATAGTGGCCATACAAGTTGATAAAAGTTGTTCTTCAGAAGTGAAATCCTCTAAAAGATGGCCTATAAACGAGGCAGCACCCAATCCTCCTCCAAGATAAATTCTAAACCCCTTTTTTCCATCTCTTAAATCAGGTACCAAACCAATATCAGCTATTCTTACCAGACCGTGTTTATTACAGCATCCAAAATTAATTTTGAATTTTCGTGGTAGATTTTGAGACATTGGATTGCGTAGTAGGAACTTTGCGATTGCTGTTGAATAAGGAGTAGCATCAAAAACTTCGTTAGGACAAACACCTGCAAAGTGGCTACACATTACATTTCTTACAGTATTACCACAAGCTTCTCTAGTTGTTAAACCTACTTCTACTAGACCTCTCATAACTTCGCTGACATCTTCTAACTGTACCCAGTGTAATTGGATATTTTGTCTAGTTGAAACATGTGCTGATCCAATAGAAAATGCCTCAGACAAAGTAGCTATCTTTTCTAGTTGCTCTGGAGTGATTTCGCCACTAGGAACTTTAATCCTTATCATACTATAGTCAGGTCTTAATCTTGATCCATATGCTCCATGTTGAAGCCTAAATCTTCGAAAATCATCATCAGCCAACTTTCCTTGGCGATAGAGTTTAACTTTATTAGCAAAATTATCAGTTTCTTTTTCTAAACCCCATTTTTCTTTAGGTTTGACAAAAGAACCTTGTTCATGGTCAATTTTAGTTAATTCTTCATTCTTTTTCAATATATTAATTGATTATACAAAACCTTATATTTTTTATGGAATCTCAACTAAAAAAATTAACTGATTTCATATTAGGTGGCAAGTTATTGTATGAATATTATAGTTTATTAAACCGGTTATTTACGATGAGTAAAAATTATATTCTTTATGTCAGAAATAATCTTTTTCTACTAATTTTTCTCTGAGTGAAGGAATAATTTTCATCTTGGCTGATTCAAAATTTAACTTTAGTTGTTTTCCTTCGAATATTCTATCTAAAACAATAGCTAGGGAAGATATTTCAGAATGTGGTTGATTACCTACAGCAATATTATAATCAGAAAGTTTGTATATTTCCTTTGGAACTTTTTCTGCTCCAACTATTATTAAAATATCATTACTGTTATCTTTAATTTTACCAATGATATCATCTACATTTAATCCATACATTGTAAGATGTATAACTATACCACCATTTTTCTTCCAATTTAATATTACATTTCGCCAACCTTTGACTATTTCGATTTTAAAATTTGATGCATAACCCCACCTGTTGTTTACATCATCTATTGTAGATTTTATATCGTCATTAACATCGGTCATATATAGAATATTACAACCAAAAGATCTAGAAACCAAGGCTACATGAGTAGTTGTACGATCATCTCTGACTAACCTATGACCTATTCGAAGCACTGCTATATTCATTTTTATAAATCTCTACTATTTTGTATTTCTAAATTGTTTTCATAAACGTGCATATCTATTAGATCCAATATTTTATTTACATTATAGCCAGTTTTTGCTGATATAGGTAAAACTATATTATTTGGATATTTTAAATCTAACATCTTAGCTTTCTCATAGGCATTATCTACGGTAGTTAAATCAATTTTATTTAGTAAATACAATATTTTTGTTGATGGAATTTGTAATTCATTTATTATATGAAGGCAGCTATTCACATTTATCCTTATTTTTTTGATAGTTTGACTAACATCTATAACCAACAAAATCAATTTAGAAAAAACAAGTTCATGTAGAGTTGATTTAAAAGCATCGATCATATATGCTGGTAACTTGTTTACAAATCCTACAGTGTCAGATAATAATAACTTTTGATTGGAATTTTTATATAAAGATCTCGTAAACGTAGAGAGAGTAGTAAACATTTCTTTGCCTACTTCTTTTGATTCTCCTGTTAAATAATTAAACAGTGTAGTTTTACCCGATGATGTATAACCAACCAATGAAATGGTTGAAATACCCATTCTATTACGTTGATTTCTATACAATGTTCTTCTTTTTTCTTCTTTCTCTAGTTTTTTCTTTAAAACACTCATTTGTGATTTAAGATCCAATGAATAAACATCAGCATCGTATTTCCCCAGACCAAAAAATCCGGGTTGTTCACCCATTTTTGCAAGTTTTACCTTTTCTTTTACTCTAACCATTTCATATCTTAATTGAGCCAATTTAATTTGGATACGTGATTCTGAAGTACTGGCGCGATGTTCGAATATTTCTAATATTAATCGTTCTCTATCGATAATATCTCTTTTACATAAAAATGCTAAATTATATTGTTGTGTAGGTTTTAATACTTCATCAAAAAGAATTATGTCAATATCCAGATCATTTACCAGATCCTTAATCTCATATGCTTTTCCTTTACCAATTCCATATTTTGATTGTGTAATATGTTTCTGTTTGACTATTTTTTTAACTACATAACCTGCAGTCTGAGCCAAAGACAAGGCTTCATTGATAGATTCTTCAATAGGATAGGTTATTAGAAGAGCATTCTTAAAATTCATTAACTAATCATCTTCATTTTCATTATCTTCAACAAGATTTTCATATAATTGAATTCCAAGATAACGTTCTAATTTTTTAGACAAGATATCATTTGGTTTAATTCCACCTGTTTCAATTTTTTTGTACAAAGTAATTTTTTCGCTTAGTTGATTAGCTACATTTTCCTGAGTTATTCCTTTTTTCATTCTAGCTTCTCTTATGATCTTCCCAAAATCTGGTCTCAATATTTTTTCATCAGTAATTGGAATTGCCTTGGGATGATAAACTTTAATTGGTTTTTTTTGAGACACTGGAATGGATAAATTTTTTGAAGGAAGTGGTTTTTTTGAAGGAAGTGGTTTTTTTGAAGGCTGATTAGGTTCATATGGTTTTCCACGTTTTGAACATGATAAACATACATTGAAAATACTACCATCAATAATTACATTTTTTGGAGTTTGAATAGAATTTCCACATAATTCACAGAATGAGACCATAGTATAACCATATCCAAACAAGAAATAAAGTCTTTCTTTTTTAACACGTAGTGTTTACGGTTATATAAAATTTCTAAAGTAATTTGTTTATAACATCTCTAACACTGAATTAAGGTTCCAAAGTAAAAAATTAGAGCATTATTAACAAGTAATTATCATTATTATATTATATGATTTAGTTAGGAAATGGTCTTTTTTTATTTTTCAAAATTTAATTTTTCTTTTCTTTAGAGTATATAATAAAGAAATGCTAATATTTTCATATAAGAAACATTTTATTAGATATCTGCAAAATTGAAACCCTTACCTTTAAACCCCAGAAATAAACTGATTAATCATATATCTGTCATTTTTGATACAAATGTAAATGAGGAGTTCCCGGAAATACAATGTGAATACTCAAAGAGAACAGGAAGAATTAAAAATTTTTCTATAAAGTCCAATTTATTTGCTACATTACGTAAAGATGGAGGACTTGCTTTAACTATATTTGGAGCAAAAATGATGGTAAAATATACACAATTCGTAGAGAATTGTATCATTGCAGAAGATGATGTAATACCATTCATTAGTGAAGGTAGATCATTATTCTGTAAACATGTAAAGTGGTGTGGAAAAAATGTTAGTAATGGATCTGATGTAGTAGTCATTAATAGTAGATATGAAGTATTAGCAGTCGGAAAAGCGGTTTGTGGAAACAAGCTAATGAAAAAATTTGATTACGGTGTAGCAGTAAAAATTAGAGAAGGATTAAAAAGTAGAAACAATCAATGATCTTAGGTAATAGATAATGATGCGTGGGGGAAATAGAGAAATGAGAAGAATGCTTGGAAAAATGGGTCTAGATATGAACGAGATGGAAGGAATTGAAGAGGTAATAATAAAGACTGAGACTAAAGAAATGTATCTAATAAAACCGCAAGTCGTTGAAATGAAAGGAAAAGATAATACAATTTTCCAAATTATTGCTACAGACATAGAAGAAAAACAAAGAGATACACCATCGTTAAAGGAAGAGGACATAATCCTAGTGATGCAACAAGCCAATGTATCAAAAGAAAAAGCAGTTCAAGCCTTGACTGATTCTAAAGGTGACATAGCTCAAGCTATCTTAACTCTAACTACATGATTATAAATAATTATATCTTATTTTATTCATTAATTATATCAAAGAATGTTTGAATTTGTGATATTACACCATTTCATAGTTATTATCTTCATACCATTTGTTTGATATATTCTTGATAAACAAGTAATGCTGCAACCGTTTTACAATCTATAATTTCACCATTGATGCATTTTTTTAATGCAGTTTTTAGGCTTAGTTTTTTTAATTTTATATTTTCATCATCATCGCTACCTTGTTTATTACTCATTTTTTTTAAATTTGTTACTAAAAAAATGTACATTAGTTCTGTATCATAGCTTGGTGCTAAATACCATTTAGTTAAAAAAGATAATCTACCTGCGTAACCTGTCTCTTCATACAATTCTCTCCTAGCAGCCTGCTCTTTAGTTTCTCCATCTTCTATTTTTCCAGCAGGTATTTCTAATAGAGTCCTTTTTGCTGGATGTCGATACTGAGTGATTAAAAGAATATTTGAATAGTCGATTATAGGAACAAGTCCTACTGATGGAGAATGTTCAACAATCTCTTTCTGAATTTTTTTGTCTTGTAAGATGAATTCATCTTTTCTAATTGATATCTTTCCAGTATAGACTCTCTTACTATGTAATAATTTAACTTTGTTCATTTGATTCAACTATAAATTGAGAATATTTTTTTATTCAAAGTAAAATATACTTTCCTGCATTATTAGACTTTATATTAAACTATATTGATAAATAAAATAAAGTTAATTTTATATGATATTTGTTTAATTCTAATATAAATGAAATATATTGACGGTGATGGCAATATTCTTATTCCTAAATCCGTCAGGCCTATAATTGATTTTACTGAAACAAATCTAGGAAGTAAAAAAGGAGCGAAAAAACAATACAGATATGAAAATTTACATATCAGAGAATATGAGAGTTATTATAGCGTACATATGGATAAAGTCGATCCAAGAATCGATCCCTTTGGACATCTTGTAAACGATGCTCCAGAATACCTTACATGCGGGGTCTTGGCTAGTACTATTGGTCTAAAAGTAGGTACATCCATTTATAAAAAAAGAAAAGAAAAAGATTATGGTAATCCATTAAAAGCATTACCATTAGGAATTATTACGGGTATTTTAGCTGGAACTACAACATATATAACCACATATCATTTGCATAAGTTTATTAGAAAAGCAAAACTAAGAAAATAAGAAATATTGAGTATTGTTTAAATATTTATTTCCGAAATGACAAACAAGAATACTTCAAAAATTAAATTAATAAAAATCATAATAAAGTTACTACCGATAATAATTAATTTTAAGAGAGACAGAAAAGAATGGGTAAAACGTGAAGGAAAAAATGTAGATGAAAATAAATATAGAAAACATGCACAACAGGCCTTGAAAATTTTTATACAACTCGGTCCATCATATATAAAATTAGGTCAATGGCTATCCTCTCGTTCTGATATATTACCGCAACCATATTTAGAAGTATTTGCTACATTACAAGACGATGTTCCAGTAGAATCCTTTGAAAAAGTAAAAAAAATAATTGAGGAGGAGCTAGGAAATTTAGAAGAAAAGTTTGATTATTTTGATAAAGAGGCTTTTTCCGGGGCTAGTTTAGGACAAGTATATCATGCAAGATATAATAGAAAAAAGGTAGTAGTAAAGATTTCAAGACCAGGAATTGAAAGAACTGTAGATGAAGATATTTCAATAATAAAAAAATTGATTCCCTTATCTACTAGATTTATTGATCCCAATTTAAGATTTTCAGTTGAAGGAATGTTTTCTCAATTTACCGAAACTATTTATGAAGAAATGGATTACATAAAAGAAGCAGAAAATCTATTAGCAATTAAAAAAAACCTAGCTAATGAGAAAAAAATTATAATTCCTAATGTAATACTTGATAGAACTTCTAAACATATTATAACTATGGAATATGAACCTGGAATAAAGATAACTGACGTAGAAACATTAGACAAAAAAGGTATTGATAGACAAAAATTAGTAATATTAATACACCATGTATTTTTCAAGATGCTACTACGCAATAATATTTTTCATTCTGATCCTCATCCTGGAAATATAGCTGTTAAAGATGATGGTTCAATAATTCTATACGATTTTGGAATGGTTGGAAGACTTGATAATGAAACTAGATTACTGTTGATTAGACTGTATTTAGGTTTGATTGATAAAGATCCTGTAAGAACTGTCGATGTATTATATCAACTTGGAACATTAGATTATACCACTAATAGGAATATTGTTGAGAAAGCTATTGAACTAAGTATTAGATCGATGCATGGAAAGCACGTAGATAAAATGGAAGTGAAATCTTTAATGGATTTATCAAATAAGACATTAAGTAAATTTCCATTTAGATTACCTAAAAATTTAGCATTATATATGAGGATGACCTCAATTGTTGAAGGTATTTATCATCAACATAAAATAAAATTTCAATTTGTTAAAGTTCTATCGAATTTATTCGAACAGGAGGGACTAATCAAGGACGCATATATGGAAGAGATAAAATTTTCTTTTCAGAAATTCGTAAAAAATATAGAAGTATCGGTAAATTTATCTCAAACTATAAAAACATATTTAGATAATCAAGAAATAAATATTAAGAAAACAGACAAATTTCATGCATTTTTAGGTAAGAGTATTTTTGCGTCTGCATTATTTGTAGGATCTGCATTTTTATTTTCATACAATCCTATGATTTCATCTATAGGTTTTATTTGTTCAATAATATTATTTGTTATTAGTATTATAAAAAAATAATATATATAAATAATAAACTTTTCAAGGATAACTTGACAAGATTTTCTTTATAAACCCTCTTAATTTTTATTTTAGGTGATTATATAATGAATGGGCCATGGATATTCTATTGTTCTTTTCAGTATTTAGTATTTTATCCCTTCCCGAATCAACGTCTTCAGAATTTATTGTTCAAGATTTTGCTGTTATAATGATTATTGCTGCTATAATGTTATTTTTAACTCACAGATTTAAACAATCGATGGTCATTGGTTATTTAATAGCAGGGATGATTATAGGTCCATTTACCCCACCTTTTACTTTAATTCACGAGATAGAAACTGTAAACATATTTGCTGAATTAGGAATAATAATGCTTCTCTTTGTAATTGGTATAGAATTTCCTATAGCAAAACTCAAACAAATAGGTAAAATTTCGATAATAGTTGGATTAACAGAGTCAATTGGAACCATGGTTATAACTTTTTTTGTTGCACAAAGATTAGGATTTACTACATTTGACTCGATGTTCCTAGGATTAGCCATGTCTATTACTAGTACTGTAGTAACTATCAAGGTATTGGAAGAATTAGGAAAAATAAAAGAACGGTCATCAATATTAATACTAGGTGTTTTGATAGTTGAAGATATTGTGGCTGTATCAGTTTTAGCCATATTACAATCCATAGCAGTTGCGGCAGATACTGAAGAAATTGCAATTATTCCTATATCAATATCAATAGCTATAGCAGTAGTTTTTATTGGGAGTATACTTGTACTCGGATCAAAATTTTTACCCAACTTAATAGATAGAATAGGAAAAACGAATGATTATGCTCTTCTCTTAATAGTAATATTAGGGCTTGCTTTCGGTCTATCTTTCATCGCAAATATTTTAGGTTTATCAGTTGTAATAGGTGCATTTTTGGCCGGAGTTTTAGTGGCTGAATCTAGAAGTGCAACAGTCGCAAAAGTTATTACTATACCATTAAGAGACGTATTTTCTGCCTTATTCTTTGTATCTATAGGAGCATTAGTGAATGTTTCACTTATCCCATTATACATAGTTCCTGTAATTGTATTGATACTAACAGCTTTTGTTGTAAAATTCCTTCTAGTATTTGCTGTATTAGCAAAATCCAAATTTCGCAATACAGACATATTAAAAGTAGGTTTAGGATTGGCAACAGCAAAAGGAGAAATGTCTTTGGTTATAGCCAAAGGTGGCCAAGACGTGGGTGCAATTACTTCGTCTATATTACCAATACTAAGTGTTGTTACAATAATTACATCTTTTGCTACTCCATATATATTAAAATTTGCTAATAACATAAGAATTTCTAGTTCAGATAATGAAATCAATCAAAGTGATGATGAAAATAAAGATAAACCTTAAGTTTATGATATTATTTTAAAAATACAAATATTTCATAACTAGCTATCTAAATAATAATATTTGTGAATTGTGGAATAATTATGACATTTCAAATGTTAATGTAGAATTGTTTGTAAATATATTAAAAGATATATCTTTATTTTATTTTCTTATACTGTTATGTTACTAATTATTATACATTTGATGTTTTAAATGATTTTCTGTGTATTTTTACAGAAATGATTATATTTTCTCTTTTAACATTTAAAGATAAAATAAATAGGTATATGACTTTACAATTTTTATCATTTCTATATTATATGATGACAATTATAATTTATGTTACCTTCTTTAATGTAATTCAAATAAATAAAGATCCGTTTTAACTGATTCATTTATTTGAATATTTTTATATTTTTTATATATAAGTCTGTTATCTGGATATCAATGTGAAAAATGTAGAATTGCTTCATTAAAATAAATGAAAAAGAAGAATATGTGAAAGAGGTCATATTGCTATTATGATATTATTCTTTCTAATAACACGTTATTTGAAATATTTCCTTTAGTTATTATACTCTTTATTTTTATTATTATTTAATAAAAATGGTAGTGGGGATAGAAATAGGACAAATTATCCAAGATTTTTCTGTAATAATGATTGTTGCATCTGCTATGGCATTTATCTCTTTCAAGTTTAAACAACCCTTGGTTATTGGTTATATAATTGCAGGAATAATAATAGGTCCACATACCCCACCATTTAGTCTAATATTGAATCTGGATGTTTTGAATTTATTTGCAGAAATGGGTATCATTCTTTTGTTATTTATTGTTGGTATGGAATTTCCTATAGAAAAACTTCGAAGAATAGGAAAGAAAGCACTAACAATAGCATTATCAGAAGCATTTGGAACATTCATCATAGGTTTTGCAGTAAGTTTTTTTATCCTAAATTTTCCATTTTTTGACTCAGCATTTGCTGCACTTGCAATTTCAGTTACCAGTACTGTTATTATTATGAAAGTATTAGAAGAACTTGACATTATCAAGGAAGAAGCCTCCTATATAATTTTAGGAGTAGCAATAATGGAAGATATTATAATTATCTCGATGTTGGCAGTATTACAATCTGTCAGTACATCAGGTGACCTCTCTATTGTCGATATTTTAATATCTATTGGTATAACCTTGGCGTTTATTTTTGGTGTCTTATTATTAGGATCAAAAATAATACCAAAACTAATTAATTTTATTGGCAAATTTCATCAACATGAAGTACTATTACTGGTAGTTTTGGGACTTGCATTTGGACTATCTTTTATCTCATATCAAATAGGGATATCAGTAGCAACAGGTGCTTTTTTTGCAGGAGTGCTAGTAGCAGAATCAAAAGTACATGCAGTAACCAGAATTTTAGCAACGCCAATTAGAGATATGTTTGGAGCAATATTCTTTGTATCTGTAGGTGCACTAATGGATATGTCATTGTTATATGTATTTATTATTCCTGCTGTTATCTTAGTAGTAATATCAATTGCTGCTAAATTTCTTACAGTATTTCTTTCTTCAAAATCTCAAGGATTTAGTTCAATAACTTCTATGAAAGCAGCATTTGGCTTATCCTCATCAGGTGGAGAATTAGCACTTGTTATTGCAAAAGGTGGAGTAGACACTGGGCTTACAAGTGCATTTCTTTTGCCTATGATAGGAGCAATGACTATAATTACTACCTTTATTTCTCCTTATATGATAAAACTAGGGTGGAGAGTACCTAATAAGATATTTTCAAAGAATGACAAAAATAAATAAAAAAATAAAAAAATAATTTTTATAATGAAGTAATCTTAATCTGAATCTTTGAATAAATCTAATATACTTTCATTTTCGCCTATTAGAATTCCTTTTCTTTCAAATAATTGCATTACGCATACTGTAAATCCTACATGTGCACAACTATCATCTTGACATGATACACATAATGGAACACCATCATTAATGTTAACGGTGATATCTGATTTCAGAGTGTTATCATGTATAATACATTCTTTATCATTTTCATATTTTTTTAATACCATATGATTTTTAGAAGATGTTTTATCTTCTGAGATTAACCATTCCATGAATGTAGATTCACCATCGTCCAAATCAGGAATATGGATCTTGTCTTCTTCTTTCTGAGATGCTATTCCTTTTTTCGCAGTTTTATTCTTATCATTGTGGAACATTTCAGAATCTTCTTTTACTGGTCTTATGGGTTTCAATAGAATCCATTAGATATTGATTATTTGGTAATAAAAGAAAATATAAAGATTATGCATGTATTTAATATACAATTTTATTATTTTATCTTTAAATTAAATTATTTTTCCAATACATGCTTCAGAATACCATCCAAATAGAGTCAAATTGAGAAAAAGATATGCTAAATTATCTATTGGTACATCAGATGTTCTAAAACAGACAATTTGCAAGATCAAGTCAAGGCGAGCTCCTACACTTCATGATAACATAGAATATGCCGATTGTGACATGAATGTCAAAAAAATCATGATTTTTTTAGTATTGCAGCGAGAGCAGCAGATGACAACAAAGATAGCTATGTATTAGTAAGAGAGAAACTACATGCATTCAGTGTGATACCTACTAGATATGAAGATAAAAGTATGGAAGACTCATGGCACATACAGAAAATGGAATGAAATGTGGATACAACAAGATTCTATAAATTAGTGTAATAAAGATGCAACTATTGTATCGTTTATAAAAAGATTGTTTTGGGAACATATTACATCAAGGTGATTAGAATGCAAAACAGAGCATGAATTTTGCTTTCTATACAGCTAAATTCAATATTTGTTTTATATACAATAGACTAGGAACAACAATTTGATTTTGAATTCATATCGTAAAAGGATTTAAATGAGTATAGCATATTATAAGGAGTGTCTTCTGAAGTAAGAATTAACGAGAGTCCACGTCATTTTATGGTACTTGATGCAATTGCTAGAAGGATACAAGATCCAAATAAAATTGCAAAAGTTCTCAAAATTAATAAAGAAGAAGTAGAATTAATATTAAATGATCTTTTAACTCAAAGGCTGATCATAAAAAAGGAGAGTAGAGGTTTTTTTGGTAACAAAAAAATTAAAATTTCTATTACGGATACAGGAACTAGACTACTAAAATCTAAAAAAGAGGAATTAGAACGAAAGTGGCATCAAGCTCAAAAGATGTATAACAATGGGAAAGGAAATAAAGCTCAGTTGCAAACATACATGGAAACTAATAGATCATGGGTACCGTTAATGATATTTTCAGGAATAATAGATGTTTTATTCTTGATGACTATGATGTCTTTTTTAGGTATGGCATTAAATCCAATGGAACAATCGATGGCAGGTGAAAGTGGCTCAGATGCGGGAGCAGGAGAATCGAGTACTGAAGAGACAAGTGGAGCAGATAGTGGAGATACAGGAGATTTTGGTGGATTTGATGCTGGAGGATTTGGAGATTTTTGATTTCCAAAAATCATTTTACAGAACAGCAATAATCTAATTTATAATAGAAGACTATCTTTTTTAGTAAATATGTAAATTAATTTTTAAGATCATCTATTGTCTTTCTTCTAACATCATAGGCAATTTTATTTTCATCATCGGATGAAACTATATTATTGATAGAATCTGCATTTGTTGAAGAGTTTCTCACTAAATTATACACATATTCTCTTAGTCTTTTGGTTCTATTTAATTTACCTTTTGCACAATATCTAGCAAGATAAGTAGATATAATACTTAATTTGATTGTCTCATTATATTTTTTTTTATAAATATTAACAATATCAGAAGAAGTAAATGTATTAAAATAAAATGATTCCTCGACTATATTCCAAATCTTTGAATCAACAGATAAAGTATGATTTTTTTCTTGCATTGGATTAGTTATTGCCCCAGAATCTGACGAACGTACAAGATCCATAAGTTCAATAACTTGTAATATCTTTTCCTTTGAAAAATTTCCTTCTAATGAGAGATTATACTTACTCCCCTCATCGTCTTCCAATTCAATCTTTATTTTCTTCCTTGAGCTCAAACTAAAAGATCTTTATTTTGTTAGCCATTTATTGCTTATAAATATAATAGTAAATAAAAATTAAGTAATTGTTAAGCTTTGTTGATATAATGATGTCTAGGAATTAAATAGCTATTTTTATACATAGTATGCCATATTTAATAATCATTATTCAAATGATTTGACAGAGTACTTGATTTTGAGGATAATTAGTATTAGATTTGAAATTACACCTATTGCGTTTCCCCAAATAATTATAGCATCCTCAATAATTATTCCGTAAATTACATACAGAAATAATCCTACTGTTAGATAAAATATAAGCCAAAATGACACATCATCCATTCTTTTAGTTTTGAATCCTTTTATAATCTGGGGAATGCTGCTATAACGAGTTAAAACTGTAGCTGCAATACCTATAATGAAAGCTAATAAGCTTGATGAATATAAAAATGAAAATTCCATTATCATTGATAATCTTTAATATAAGGATATTTTATTGGTATTGAAAACTTAATTAATATAATTCAATCAAAAAATTTGTTTAATTTTTAAAAGATAGCTTTAAAATAGCATATAATAGAAAATTAATATGTCTAAAACACTTCTATAGATATCCAGTCAATACTATTTTGTATACTTATATAAATTATATGTTATTTAATATTAATCCATATTGATTTGTAACCTTTACTAGTCAAATTTTTCTTGACTGTTTAATGGATAGCCCCCCATATACAATAAACCAAATTTTTTACAATCTATAAATCTTCTTATTTACGTTCTTTTATGATTTGGAACTAGTTGTTAAAAATCCAAAAAAAATTCTCATGTATCAATTTTTCTTTTGATTCATTATACTATTAATATCGAGGGAAATTCCAGATCATTTTAAAAAATCATCGAATGGATATATCATGTTACGTAGGGAGAAAACCATTTTGTATATTAAAAAATTATTCATATTTTTCAAATTCTTTATTTAATTCTTTCAAAAGTAATTTTTGTTTTTCTGTAATATTATTAGGAATTTTGACCAATATCCTTACTAATTGATCTCCTTTGCCATATGTTCCATATCGTGGTAGTCCTTTTCCTTTAATCTTTAAAATGGTATTTGCTTGAGTTCCTGCAGGAATTTTTAATTTCTCATACCCATGTAAAGTCGGAACTTTAATTTCAGTCCCTAATACTAAACTAGGATAGTCAAGATTTAGATCATGTAATACATGACCATCTTCTAATCTCTCAAACGAATTATGAGGCAAAACATGAAGTCTAATTAAGAGATCTCCAGGAGGCCCTTGTTCCGAATATTCACCTTCTCCAGTTAGTTGCAGAGTCATTCCATCTTCAACCCCTGATGGTATATTTATTTTTAATTTTTTATTTTGTTTTATTTTACCAGAGCCTAGACAACTAGTACAAGGTTTATCAATAACTTGACCTTTACCATTACAAGTTTGACATGGTTCTAACGAAATAAAGGTGGAAAAACGATTTTGATTGTACACTCTACGAGTTTGACCTTGACCATTACAAATATTGCATGTACGTGGTTTAGTTCCATGGGCAGCTCCTGTTCCACCGCAATCGTTACAACTTTCAAATTTAGGTAATTCAATCTCATCTTTTTTTCCTCTGAGAACGTCTTCTAATGATAGTTCCATATCATATAGAATGTCTCTACCTTTTCTTCTACTACCTCCTATATTGAAACTAAATCCACTAAAGGGATCAGTAGATCCTTCGAATCCTCCTGCTCTTCCTCCTCTACCACCAAACATTTGTTCAAAAATAGTTTTTGCAAAGCCACCAAAACCCATATCCCTAAAGATCTCTTCAAAGTTTGCTTCGGATCCTCTAAATACATCCTCCTGACCTACATGTCCATAAGTATCATATTTTTTTCTTTTTTCATCATCAGAAAGAACTGCATAAGCTTCAGATATTTCTTTGAATTTTTCTTCTGCATTCGGTGATTTATTCCTATCAGGATGGTACTTTAATGCTAGTTTTCTATATGTATTTTTAATTTCATCTTTACTAGCATTCTTTTGTATCTCTAAAATTTCATAATAATCTCGTTTGTTAGCCATAAATTATAATCCCGTAATAATTTAATATTAAATAAAAAAATGGATTATTTTTATCTTTTGACATGTTAGGATCCAGGCGATGTAGATTTATCTGTAGAACTTCTATCAGACGTATCCGCAGGATTTGAATTGTCGTCTCCTCTGTTAGTTTCACTCTGATTTGTAAAATCATCAGAACTTGTTCCTTGTCCGCCTCCGGGTGGATTTGCTCCTCCTCCAACGGTTCTATAAATTTCTGTACTTATTTCAGCGAGTAAAGTCTTTATTTCCTTAATTTTATCCTTGAGATTTTCAACATTATTACTAGCAATGACATCTTTTAATTCTTGTACTGCCTTGTTTATCTTTTCAGTTTGTTCAGGTTTAATTTTATCTTTGAAATCTTGGCTAACTAGTTTTTCTGCGGAATAGACAAGATTTTCAGCCTCATTTCTAATTTCTGCCTCTTCTTTCTTTTTCTTATCTGCATCAGAATACTGTTCTGATTCTTTCTTTAGTTTTTCTATTTCATCTTTAGATAATTTTGTGCTTGCTGTAATAGTTATTTTGGCCTCTTTAGAAGTGCCTAAATCTTTTGCAGTAACGTTTAGAATTCCATTTGCATCGATATCAAATGTTACTTCGATTTGAGGAACCCCTCTAGGAGCAGGTGGAATCCCAGTAAGATTAAATGTTCCTAATGAAACACAATCTGCAGCCATAGGTCTTTCCCCTTGTACTACATGAATGGTAACTGCAGATTGATAATCTGCAGCAGTTGTAAAAACCTTACTTTTTTTGGTAGGAATTGTTGTATTTCTTTCTATTAGGGCCTCTTTAAGACCTCCTAAAACTTCAAGTCCTAAAGTTAAAGGAGTAACATCTACAAGTAAAATATCTGATGAAATATCCCCTGCAATAATAGCTCCTTGTATTGCTGCACCCAGAGCGACTGCTTCCATTGGATCAACTCCTCTTTCAGGTTCTTTGCCCATTATTGTAGCAACAAATTGTCTAACTATAGGCATTCTAGTTGGTCCTCCAACCATAATAATTTTATCAATCTCTGCAGGGGTAAGTTTGGCATCTTGGATTGCTTGTAACATAGGGTTCTTACATTTTTCAACAATAGGTCTTAAGAGTTCTTCCAGTTTTGAACGGGTTAGAGTAACTATAAGATTTTTGGGTCCAGTAGAAGGATCATAAGCTAAAAATGGAAGATTTATTTCAGTTGATACGAGATTAGATAATTCTATTTTTGATTTTTCTGCTGCTTCTCTTATCCTCATCATAGCAGCTTTATCATTTCGTACATCTAATCCTGTTTGCTGTTTAAATTCTTGTAATATATATTCAATAATAGTATTATCCATATCAGTTC
Organism: Nitrososphaeraceae archaeon; assembly: GCA_035630235.1. Lineage (GTDB taxonomy): Archaea > Thermoproteota > Nitrososphaeria > Nitrososphaerales > Nitrososphaeraceae > TH1177. Next base: position 29,199 of record DASQLB010000078.1, read on the forward strand.
CTCCAAGTTGAGTATCTCCTGAGGTACTTTTAACTTGAAACACTCCTCCACCCATTTCCATAATAGTTACATCCAAAGTTCCTCCACCCAGATCAAAAACCATAATTTTCAAATCTTTTTGAATTTTATCTAATCCATAAGCAAGTGAAGCTGCTGTGGGCTCGTTGATAATTCTTACTACCTGTAATCCTGCTATATCACCAGCATCCTTTGTTGCTTGTCTCTGATTATCATTGAAATATGCGGGTACAGTAATAACAGCTCTGTCCACTGTATCTCCCAAAAATGCTTCAGCATCTTTTTTTATCTTTTGTAAAATAAACGAAGAAATTTGTTGAGGAGTATAACTCTTTCCTCTTACATTAAATTTAAAATCTGTACCCATCTTACGTTTAGCAGCAAGAACAGTTCCTTCAGGATTGGATATCATTTGTCTTCTAGCTGGTTCTCCGACTAACAGTTCACCAGTATTTGTAAATGCTACTACAGATGGAAAAGCTTTTCCACCAACTGAAGCACCTTCCGCTGCCTGTATTATTGTAGGTTTACCACCTATCATTGCTGCTGCTGCAGAGTTACTAGTTCCTAAATCGATACCAATAATTTTTCCCATGTTTAATAATCACCTATATTTTAGTTTGATTCATCTATATTATTGTTCATTATATTTTTTTTGGATATTTCAACAAGACTGGGTCTTAAAACTTTGTCATTAAGCATATAACCGATACGTACTTCATTTGTAATAGTATTTTCTGGAAGATCGTCATTGTATGAGAAGCTAATAACATCATGTTTACTTGGGTCTAAAATCTTCCCTATTGTTTCAATTGGAGTTACGCCTTCAGATTGCAAAATATTATCTAAATTTTTTAAGATGCCTTGTAACCCATTAAGAAAAACCTCATCAAGATCTTGATCCTTTTTTATTATGTCAAATGCTCGTTGATAATCATCATGAACGGTTAAAAATTGAGAAAGAAGATTAGATTTATTTGACTCTATAGTAGAAGTCATTTGTTTTTCTATCTGTTTTCTATAATTGTCAAAATCAGCCATCATATATTTTAACTTATTCAGATTCGTTTCTGCATTCTTTTTTGTTTCTTCTAATTCAATTTTTGTTTTCTTTAATTCTTCTTTTAAGGATTCACTATTATTACCGATGGTTTGTTCTTCATCTTTTTTCTCAGAATTATCATTATTGATCATATTAATTATATTCAAATGAACAATGCCGGATAATTAGATATCGTTGAAAAAATTAAATCGTGAATGAAATAGTACATACAAATTAAATATAGTACAAGCAAAAAAAAATTATGCCAGTTTCAGAAGATAATGAGATTTCTGCTATTATGAAAAGAAAAAAAGAAATCCTAGAAGAAAAATTGAGATCGATGAATGAAATAAAAAAAATTAATAAGCCTATTAATCTCACGGATTCAAATTTTGATATAGAGAAATCAAAATACTCTTTGTTAGTCGTAGATTTTTGGGCTGCCTGGTGTGGCCCATGTAAAATGATATCGCCTATCATAGAACAACTAGCAGAGCAATATGCTGGAAAAATAGTATTTGGTAAGGTAAATGTAGATGAGAATCCTCACATATCACAAAGGTTTGGAATTCAAAGTATTCCAACTCTAATGATCGTGAAAGAAGGACAGGTTATTGATGTAATGATTGGCGCGTTACCAAAAGGGCAAATTGAAAATAGAATAGAACAACATATACAATAGAGATAGACCTAAATGTATTTAAAAAAAATGAAAACAAATATTTATAATTAATTATGCGTAATTTCCTTTTATAGAAGATTTTGCTCCACAGGCCTCACACAATAAAAAGCCTAATTTTTTATTTTTTTCTGTTCTTGTATCAGGGCTACCGCAAACGGGACATATGACGTAATCTTTTACATATCTATCAATCAACGCACCAAATGACGAACGTACTTTACGTCCTAAAAAAATAACTCGATCACCGTTAATATAACCAGCCGAAGCAAGCTCCTTATTAAGATAGAGTAATAATTTTTCTGGCTCCCGACGTAATGCTTTTGGAAAATCCATAAAGTTTCTAAATATTGTTCTCTGACCAACCCAAATTATTTGTGGAACAGGTAATTCCAATCTAGAGACTTCTTTTTTAGCTGTTGTTCCTAATTTATTATGAAGTCTATCAAGTAATACTTCGTAATCTGCTTTAGTTTGATGTTGTTCCATAATAATCAATTTACACTTTTTCTTATTAATGTACGTTGTGGTAATTATATAAAAGTAAGATTTTAGACGATTGAAATATTAATGATAATAAATTAATTTACAATAAGTACATATCATTAGATGAATTTTATTACTTTTTTTAAATAAAGTAGTTATACAATCAGCATAGGAACAATATAGAAAAATTCACTTATTATTAATTAATAATTATTAATATATAATTGTTAAATCTGAAAAATCTTTTGTTTAAGTGAATCAGAGGATATAAAAGAAAAAAGATTCTCTATATTAGAAATAAATTTTATTTGTTGTAGTCATTTTAACCATTGAAAAAATGGATGAATGGTATTGTTATATGGTAGTTTTGAAGAATCAGACACATTATAACATAACATAAGCATTCTTTTCTCCAGTTTATTGATTAGATGAGCTGGAATTTCTGTTTTTTTAAAGGGTTGTTTAAATAGTTCATAAAAATAATCTTGTTTATAATAAGCGATATGCTGTTCAAAACAGTTGGATTGAATTGTTGGATCTCCTGCTATTCTATAACTTAGATGTGTAGAGGAAGATGAGGATATGTGTTCTTCTATACTTATTTGTAATATTCTTTTGTTATATTCTTCTCTTATAAACTCGGAATCAAGTTTATTTTCTTTAAATTCATGGAAAATCTTAATGTTTCTAGATTGTTGTTCCATAGTCCTTTTTGCTATATTTCTAACGGATAATATTTCTAAATCACTAGTTACTTTATTATCTTTTCCAAACAAATAAAATATTCCTACTATCTCATCTTTCTTAATGAAGGGGAATTCAATTTTTTTTTCAATAAATTGTGTTATTCTAGAAGATATATCTTTTGGAGTAAATATTCCCATAAAGGAATCAGTTACTACCACCATTACTATCACCTAAAATAGTACTTAATATAATATGTTATTAACAATCGATAAAAGCAATATGATGATATTAACCTAAAATACCTTTAAAATAAACTAGAACAATTTTGTGTTAAATAAAAAAAAGATTTAGTGAGCATGTGGTGGTGGTGCTCCTCCAGTGGAAATTGACTCATTGTATGTTCCTTCTGCTTTTTCATGGAATTCTAACGCAGCTTGATCTACTTTAATTGCTTGTGGTGGGCAAACTGAAACGCATGCCATGCACCAGATACAATCATGTTCTCTGACAGGATCTGCTTTATCTGTATAATCTTTTCTCTCTTCCTTTACTGCAGAGCCAGTTCCTTCAAATGTTTCGTTAATGACATCTTTAGCAGGAACATCCTTTTCTGATCTATACCATTGAAATACTTGAACTGGACAGGCTTCAATACATGCACCGTCAGCTACACAAGAATCCCAATCAACTGCTACCATGGTACCACTTACACCTAATGGAACTTGTTCTTCGCCTCTTGCAGCGTAGGCTGCTTTTACTTCTTCATTTTCAGATGCTTCACTCTGTTTACCTGGTCCCCACATATAGTGGAAATGTTCACCATCAGAAAGTTGGATTTTACCAATTACTTGATGATTTTTTGGAAAGTCTGGATCTATTGGCATTTATATCTATTTTATCCATGAACATATTATTATATAAATCATGTGCGAATTAAAAACAGTTTCTTTATATACAAGATCATTTGCTACTGCTAACTAATCTTATAGAATAAAATGAATTTATTTTAGTTTTAATAAAAAAAAGAAAAAAATTTGGTTCTAGTCATTGAATGCTTTTTCTGCATGTTGGGTTATATCCAAGCCAGCTTCTTCTTCCTCGTCTGATACTTTTAGGCCAATAGTCTTATCTATGATCTTGAAAATTGCTATGGATACGGCAAACGCAAATGCTGCGGCCACGGCAATTCCAAATGCCTGTATACCTAGTTGTGCTGGATTTCCATATAGCCACCCTACAGGTCCATTTGGCATTACGAAAGGACTAGCAGCTACACCTATTGCTAAGGCACCCAATATACCTGTTATACCGTGAACGGAACCTACATCTAATGCATCATCTATCCTTAGTTTCTCTTTTAATAGTACTATCCCATAGTATGAACCAAATCCTAGAATTATACCCAGAACAAAAGCGGATTCTCCAGTAATATAACCAGCAGTGGGTGTAATTCCAGCAAGTCCAGATATTGCACCATTTATGACTGCTGCTACGGAAGGTTTTCCTGAGCGTTTCCATGATAAAAATAGCCATACTAACGTACACGTTGCAGCTCCTATTTGCGATGTCAAAAGTGCATTTCCTGCTACGCCATTAGCAGCTAATGCACTACCAGCATTAAATCCAAACCATCCCAGCCATAGCATAGTAGCTCCTATTACTGCTATTGGTAAATTATGGGGGACCATTATTTGTGGTCCGTAATTCTTTCTCCTGCCAAATACAAGTCCACCAGCAATAGCTGCCATACCTGCGCTAGTATGTATTACTATACCACCTGCAAAGTCCCATACACCAAGCTGTGCTAACCATCCGCCTCCCCAGATCCAATGAGCTAATGGGAAGTAGACGAATAAGCTCCATGCTATTGCAAATATGAAAAATGCACTATATTTTATTCTTTCAGCAAATGCTCCAGCGATCAATAGAGGAGTAATAACAGCGAACATCATCTGATATGTTGCAAAAGTCACTCCAGGAATTGTAACATTTACTCCAAATCCTTCATGAATCTTCACTCCATGATAAAATACATGATCTAACCCTCCTATTATCCCACCTTGAGTAGGTCCGAAGACTAAGGTAAAACCAACAATAAACCACAGGGTGGAAAGAAGTGCCAACCCAGAAAACGTGTGTATTATTGCTGAAAGACCATTCTTGAACCGAATTAAACCAGACATAAAGAATCCCAAACCAGGTGTCATTAACATGACAAGTCCTGTTGCGACTATCATCCATGCGGTATCACCAGTATCTAACGCCATTCCTGTTGCTAAGTCACTACATAGTATTATAAAAAAGTTTGTCCTAAACTATTAAAAAATTAATTTAAGTGGAATATAGAAAAATAATTATAAATCTTTTAAAAAATTAGATGGTATTTTGTAATTCTTTCTCGAACACCTTTACTATGTTTTGTATATCTATTTCGGACACCCCCGGATGGACTGGAAGCGATAAAACATGTTCACTTGACCAATTAGTATTTGGTAGATCATCATCATTCAATGAAAATTTCTGGTAAAAAGGTGTTTTATGAACAGGAGGATCATAATAGACAGCTACCCCTATTCCATTTTCTATCAGTTTTTTCTTGATGTGATCTCGTAAGTTTATATCATTACTTGAACCGTTAAATGCTAATGTATAAAGATACCAATTAAATTTCTTTATTTGATCTTCTTGAGGAATTTTAATATTATATTTTTTATTAATTGTTTCTAGCAAATTAGATAATAATATGGAATTTCGTCTTCTACGATCCAAAATTGTTTTTAATTTTCTCATTTGTATTTTGGCTATTGCAGCACTTAATTCAGGAAGTCTATAATTAAGCCCTAATAGTCGTGTATCATATCCTTCAACCATGCCATGATTTCTGATCATCTTTAATGTGTCTGCTATTTTATCTTCATTTGTTACAATAGCTCCACCTTCACCAGCTGTTAACACTTTGCTAGCATACATACTAAAACATCCCATCGTTCCAAAAGTTCCCGTTTGTTTATTTTTATAAGTTGACCCTAGTGATTGACAAGCATCTTCAATAATATAAATAGAATACTGATTTGCAATTTCATTCAGTTCAGTTAGATCCGCAGGATGACCATAAAGATGAACAGGTATTATAGCTTTACTTTTTGTAGAAATTTTTTTCTTTAAATCGTAAAGGTCGATGGTATAATCTTTAATATTAATATCTACGAAAACGGGTTTCGCTCCAGTTGCAACCACTGCATTGGCAGTTGCTACAAAGGTAAAAGAGGGAAGTAATACTTCATCTCCAGTCTTAATATCAAGTGCAAGTAATGCTGCATGCAAAGCTGCAGTACCCGAATTAACGGAGATTACATGTTTAACATTTAAAAATGTTCGTAGAGATGATTCAAATTCTTGTACTCTTTTACCGCCATCTCTTGCAGCACTAGTGAGAGCATTTTCATCGATGACTTTAATAACTTCTTGTTTCTCCTCGTTATCTATCCAAGGTCTGTTAATTGGAATCATTTTTAACTATTTTATGTGATTAAGGATATTAAATAAGTGTTTTTGATAAAAATCAATAAATAAATTATTTACCATTGTTACGTATCGTTATACACATTAAAAACTTTGACAAAAAAATTTAGATTATTAAATAATATTTACAATATATCAATTAAAACTATTAGGAAAAGGTTTTCTATATAAAACAATTGTCAAATTATACCTAATTTACTTAAAATGTTTTTGCATTAGGTTAACTTACTATTATTTTAAATACTAACAATTAAAAATCATTAAAATATATAATAGGAGGATATTTGATTTATCTTTGTGCAGATGTGGCAGAGTGGTCTTCTATACAGAACACAATAATGCGTCGGCCTTGAGTAATCTTCAAGGTTAAAGCAAGCCGATTCGCCTTCGGGCGATCAGGAGTTCAAATCTCCTCATCTGCGCTTATATTGTTAAAAAGATTATCTAATAAATTTGATCAGATGTAAAATTTATTAGACTTTAATAATTAAACTCGCATTAATGGATAAAAGATTAGTAGTAGTAATGGCTGTGTTGGCCGTTATTAGTGCAATAGTTACAATTTTTATATCTCCGTTAGATACTACTATTCCTATCCCAGAGCCCTCACTCTTGAGTAATACAACTAATCAGAGTAAAGGTATTGAGATAATTGCAAAAAATCTATCAACACCTTGGGCTATAGATATTGCAAAAGACAATAGAATATTTTTTACTGAACGAGATGGAAAGATCAGGGTAATTGATGAAAAAGGAAATCTTCTTGATGAACCAGTAGCTTATATCAGAGTTGCACAAGATGGAGGTTCAGGATTATTAGGAATTGTTCTTCATCCTAACTTTACAGAGAATCATTTAATGTATATTTATCATAGTTACGTGAAAGATAATAAACTTTATAATAAAGTTTTACTTTTAAAAGAAAAAGATAACAAAATTATTGAATCAGATATTATAATTGATTCTATTCCTGGGTCACCATATAACAATGGAGGAAGAATAAAGTTTGGACCAGATTACAAGCTATATATAACTACTGGTGATGCGTCTGATCCTCTTTTAGCACAAAATCTTTCTTCACTTGCAGGTAAGATATTACGCGTAAATCCGGATGGATCTATTCCTTCGGATAATCCATTCAATTACTCTTCTATTTATTCATATGGACATAGAAATGTTCAGGGAATTGCATGGCACCCCATAACAAAACAGATGTATTCATCAGAACATGGTTCATCAGGATTTGATGAAATTAATTTGATTATTTCAGGAATGAACTATGGATGGCCAGAAGAAGAATGTAAAGGAACAAATATTTCTCAGAAAGCTATTATTTGTTTTAATCCTGCTATTGCACCTTCTGGTATAACGTTTGCTTCATCAGATAAACTAGGTTATCAAAATGATCTAATCGTAACAACCCTCAAAGGTTCTCATTTAAGACAAATAGACTTAGAATCAGGAGAACAAAATAATATATTAGTAGGTTATGGTCGACTTAGAGATATTGTTGAATCTAGTGACGGTACCTTATATGTACTGACTAGCAATACCGATGGAAGAGGAATTATCCAAGATAATGATGATAAAATTTTAAAAATACTTAAACCATAAACCCTTGTGGACAAAGTTAATAAGAAGGAAAACAACAAAAATATCAAAAAATTTTATGAGTTAGATCTTCAGGAACGCTTGCAATATTTGAAAAAAGAAACACACATTACTGAACAAGATTCAGAAATCTTTCAAGAATTTCCAAAAAATTTTGTTTTTAATAAAATTAACAACATGATTGAAAATGCAATAGGATTTATACCTATTCCTTTAGGAATTGCTACTAATTTTGTTATAAACGGAAGAAAATATTTAATTCCAATGGCTATTGAAGAACCATCTGTTATCGCTGCTGCAAGTAAAGCTGCGAAAATTGCAAGTATAAAAGGAGGATTTTTAGCTGAAGCAGATAATTCCATCATGATTGGACAGATCCAATTAGTTTCACGAGATAAAAGAAATAATAAAGACAAATTTTCTTTCAAGAAAGAAAGAGATAAAATAAAAAAAATAATATTGAATAATAAAGAAAAGTTACTGGAAATATCAAATTCAAAAAGTAGATCTGTACATGCCATTGATTTACAATTAAGGGAAATCTCTGATGAAAGCAGCAACAAAATGGGCTACATGATAATAATCGAATTAATTATAGATACAAGAGATGCAATGGGAGCAAATGTAATTAACACGATGTGCGAATTAGTTGGTTCAGAATTAGAAAAACTAACTAAATGTACAGTTATTTTGAAAATTCTTTCGAATTATTCAACAAAAAGAATGGCTAGATGTAAAGCTGTTTTTCCAAAAGAATTGGTTGGTGGCTTGGATGGTGTAAATAGAATTTTATACGCATATGCATTTGCATATTCTGACAAATATAGAGCTGTTACACATAACAAAGGTTTGATGAATGGAATTGATGGAGTAGCTATGGCAACAGGACAGGATGTTAGAGCTATAGAAGCAGCTGCACATGCATATGCTTCAAAGGATGGAAAATATAGATCTCTGACTAAATGGTATAGTTCAAAAGAAGGAGATTTAGTTGGGGAAATCGAAATTCCATTGGCTATAGGAATAGTAGGAGGAATAAGCTCGGTACATCCATATGTGAAAGTATCTTTGAAAATATTAAATATAAAGAAAGCCAAAGAGCTTGCTTTAATAATGATAGCGGTAGGTCTAGCTCAAAATTTTGCTGCAATCCGTGCTTTAGCGGATGAAGGAATTCAGAAAGGACATATGAGATTACATGCTCGGAATATAGCCATAACTGCAGGAGCAACCGATGAACAAATCAATATCGTTGCAAACAGACTTGTCCAAGAAAAGAATGTTACTGTAAATAAGGCTGAAGAAATTATCAAATTAATTAATAAAAATGGAATTAATACTAAGTAGATATATATCCAATGAGAAGGAAAATTTTTTGTTATAGTTATGGCTCACATAGTAAAATTTGTTGTACCTAAGGGAACCATTGAAGAAGCAACTTTAAAGATTCTTGAAGAAGCATGGCAAAAAATAAGCGGTCGAGCACGAACTTATAGAATTAAGTTAAGTGATCCAGAAATAGAAGTTAAGCTTCTGAGGCCACAGGAAATTCCTACATATGTACAAGAAGGACTATATGATGTTGGAATTACTGGAAGAGATTGGATTAAAGAAGCAAATGCAGATGTAAAAATTTTGCTAGATTTAGAATATGGTAGAGTAAAACAAGTAATAGCTATACCAGAAAGTTTTCAATTTAATACTTTGGATGAAATGATTATAGATCATGTAAGAAGAGAAAAACCACTTAGAATATCTGCAGAATACCTTACTACTACAGCAAATTATATAAAATCTAAAATTGCCTACCAGAAATATTTTGGAAATAGCAACCCTATGATTATCACCCCTTGGCTTAGAGTTGGCGAAAATAAAAATGTTCAAATATTTCTCTCGTTTGGGGCAACAGAAGCTAAGCCACCAGAAGATGTAGATGCTATATGTGATATTACTGAAACTGGAACAACTTTAGCCCAGAATAATTTAAAAATTATAGATACAATTATGGAATCGACTTCTGTTCTAATCGCAAATAAAAATTCTCTTAAAGATAATAAAAAGAGAGAGAAGATAGCAGATATGATTGCATTATTAAAGGGAGTGGTAGAAGCACGTAAAAAACTGCATATTTTTGTTAATGTTAGAAAAGAAAATTTAAGTGAATTACTTTCTACTTTACCAGCATTAAAGAGACCTACAGTTAGTGATTTGAGCGAAGAAGGATGGTATGGAGTGAATACAATTATTGATAAGAATGAATTTATAAAAATTGTTCCAATTATGAGAAAATTAGCACAGGGTTTAGTTGTATCAGAACCAAGACAAATATTACCATTAGAAGAGATCAATTTAGACAAAGAAGAATAATAATTGATTAATAGAATCACAATTAAAAATGCTAAACTAGATGTAGAAAGCATACGTTATAGAGTATCAAGTAATTTTTCTGAAGATGCAATTAAAAAGACACAGGAGATTTTAGAAAATGTTCGTAATTGTGGTGATGATGCTATAAAAAGATATACATCTGTATTTGATAAAGTGGAGCTAGATTCATTTCAAGTCAGTAATGAAGAAATAGAAGAAGCATACAATTGTATTTCGGATGATCATATTATAACTATTAAACTTATTAGAGATAGATTGGCAAGAAATGAAACTATTCTATTAGATCACCTTAAAAAAATATCATCTTTATATATAAAAAATGAAAACATACAACGCATAATCCAACCTATTCCTAGCGTTGGTTGTTATGTTCCCGGTGGATCTGCCAGATATCCCAGTACACTCATAATGTGTGTAACACCAGCAAAATTAGCGGGAGTCAAAAGAATAGTAGCAATAACACCAACTAAGTTAAATGGAAAAATAGATCCCCTTACGTTAGTTTCAGCTGATATTTGTGGAGTTAATGAAATATACAAAATTGGAGGAGCACAAGGTATAGCAGGATTAGCATTTGGAACTGATAGCATCAAGAGAGTGGACAAGATTGTAGGTCCAGGTGGAATGTATGTAACAATTGCAAAATTATTGGTTTCAAATATAGTATCAATTGATATGTTAGCAGGTCCTACAGAATTAGTAATTTATGCAGATGATAAATCTAATGCAAAATATGTTGCTTTAGACCTGATTTCCCAATCAGAACACAGTAAAGATACGTTATGTGGATTAGTAACTAATTCATATGAATTTGCAAATACAGTCGAAGATGAAATTAATAATATTTTAGAAAGTAAGATCTCACGCCAGGAAATAGTTACAAATAGTTTAAAAGAAAATGGATTTATCGCTATATCAGAAAATGAAGATTTAGCAATAGAATTTATTAATGAAATAGCTCCCGAACATTTACAGATTATGGCTAAGAATGAATTAAAAATAGTTAAAAAAATTACGTCTGCAGGACTTACTTTAATTGGAGAAAATACTCCGTCTGCAGCTAGTGACTATTGTTTAGGTTCAAATCATGTTCTTCCTACTATGGGATTTGGTAAATCAAGAACATCTTTATCAATATTAGATTTTATCCGAATTGCAAATCTAGTTCAAGCTTCAAAGAAAGACCTTGAGGAAATTGAACCATATATCAAGATAATAACTAAAGAAGAAGGGCTGATTAATCATTATGAAGCTGTTAAAGAAAGAGTAAAAGATATTACAAATCAAAAAATAAAAGATGAGAAATAAAATATGGATAAATGGTTTGAAACAAAATTAAGTGAAATAGGAAAATTAGATTATTACAAAAAACCAGAAAAAAATAAAGGATTAAAACTAGATGCAAACGAAAATCTTGCTTTAAAAAAAGAGTTTATCAAAAAAATAGCAATTAAAGCTGCAGAAAGAGAAGATTTAAGAGAATATCCAATAGATCAAGTTGATGATTTTTATCTACAGCTTTCAAAATATACTAAAATAGATAAAAAATATTTAGCCATTGGAAATGGCTCTGATCAAATAATAGATTTAATCCTGTCAGTCTTTGGAAAAGAAAAAAGAGTAACTACCTTTACTCCTACTTTTTCTTATTTTATTGATAGATGTTTATTATATTCCATAAAAATAGACAAAATACCTCTTTTACAAGATAATTCAATTGATAAAAAAAAGTTTATTCAAAGCGCAAAAAAATCTGAAATAATATACATCTGTTCACCAAATAATCCTACTGGTAATCAATTTGATAAGGAATTATTAATAGATATAATTAAAAATTTCGATGATAAATTAATAATTATTGATGAAGCGTATGTAGAGTTTGCTAGTTACTCATTTTGTTCTGAAACAATAAAAAGCCAGAATATAATACTATTAAGGACGCTATCAAAAGCATTTGGATTAGCAGGAGCAAGATTAGGGTACTGTATTGCTAACGAAGATTTTTCACGTATATTTAAAACTATTATACAATATCCTTATGCAATAAATAATATTTCTTTGGATATAGGAAGTGAGATATTAAGGGATTCAAAATATATTGAGAAAACTATTAAAATTATTAAGAAAGAACGTAAAAGAATATTAGATTATTTAAAAGAAATTAATAATGAAATAAAAGTTTTTCAAACTGAGTCTAATTTCATTTTTTTTCAAATTCCTGACATGAATAAATATGAACGAATTTTAACTCAATTAAAAAAAGACAATATTGCAGTTAAAACTATAGGAAGAATAAAAGATAGAAAAGGAGGTCATATTAGGGTAACTATCGGAACAAAAATGATGAATAATAAATTTTTAAGATCTTTAGATAAGGTAATATAATGGATGTATCAAAAAATAAATAATGTTAATTTTATTCATACATTGAGAAGATGTTTCCATATTGACTATATTATTTTTGATATTGATGGAGTTTTAATTGACGTAAAAAAATCTTATAACGAAGCAATAAAAAATACAGTCCAATTTGTAGTCAGAAATTTGATTAAAAAAGATTTAAAAGATTTGATTACAGATCAGATCATTTTGAAATTTAGACAGACTGGAGGTTTCAACAATGATACTGATACAAGCTATGCTATTATTTTATCACTATTATCATATCATGATCTTCAAAATGCTAACCTTGAAAAATTTCTAATTGATGTAGCAGAACATGCTGATGAAACGGGAATAGACTCGGTTGAGAAATACATTAAGAAACTAACATCGAATAAAACCTTTCCTAATTATTTAAAAAATATTGATAAAATTCTTGATTATTTGAACTATCCTGGAAAGGTCGGAGACAGTATAGTTTCTACCGTATTTGACGAATTTTTTTATGGACAAGAATTATTTTTAAAAAGATATAAAATTAAATCAAAATACTATTTTGGAAAACCGCTCATTGAAAATGATAGAATAGTGATTACAGATAATACAATCAGAAAGCTAATAGAAAGATTTAACAGTAAAATTGCAATGGTTTCAGGAAGAAGTAAGATTGCAGCAGCTTATGCCCTAGATAATAAATTTTATTTGTTAAACGAAAAGAATAGCATATTTCTCGAGGATGAGGACAGAAAATTCGCTAAACCAAATCCATATGGATTAAAAAAAGTAATAAATAAAATTAACACAAGAAACGATATTCTCTATTGTGGTGACTCTGTTGAAGATTTAATAATGGCTAGAAGAGCAGAAGAAGAATTAAATCAAAAAAACATTAAAACCAAAACTAGTATAGTTTTTTGTGGAATCTATGGTTGTAGTAGTAATAAAGATGAGTTAATTAGTAAGTTTATGGAGAAAAAAGCAGATATAATAATTAAAAGTGTAAATGATTTACCACATATATTAAATAAAGTATCATAAGGAATATTGTTAGTTGAATTCGAAACCTCTTGACTTGGATAAATCTCAGAAAAGAATATCCGTCAAAGATAGATTTACGAAAGAGACCGATGTAAGTGTGAGCGTTAATATTGATGGCTCTGGGAAAGTAGAAATTAAAACTGGAATTCCATTTATAGATCATTTAATCTCAGCGTTTGGAAAGCATAGTATGGTAGATATTTATTTAGAAGCAAAATCAAATGATAGTATTTCTCATCATTTAATTGAAGATGTGGCTATAACCCTCTCTCAAACTCTAAATGATGCGTTATCAAATAGGACGCAAATTAGAAGATATGGATATGCAATAATTCCAATGGATGAAGTAATGGCAATTTCAGCAATTGATCTAATCAAAAGACAAACCCATATAGTAAATTTAGGATTAAAAAGAAAGGAAATTGAAGGAATTGCAAGAGAGGATTTGGAACATTTTATAGAAAGTTTATTACAAAATCTTAATGCATGTATTCATATTAATATACAATATGGCGAAAACGACCACCATAAAATAGAGGCAGCAATGAAGTCATTTGCAATAGCGTTTAGAATGGCTTCAGGTATAGATTATCAAAGAGATGGGATTCCAAGTACAAAAGGAGTAATGTGATATTGAATGATATTGCAATTTTTGATTATGGTGCAGGTAATCTTTATAGTTTAAAATGTTCTTTGGAAAGAAATGGAGCCACAAAAGTTTCCATAATTAAATCTTTAAAAAACATGCATAAACATGATGGATTAATTCTTCCTGGAGTAGGGAACTTTGATCCTGCTATTCGATCAATACAACCATATAGAAACGATTTTGATGATCTGTTTGCAAAAAACTTTCCTATTCTTGGTATTTGTCTAGGAATGGAAATGTTATTTAATAATAGCGAAGAAGGAAAGTTAGAAGGTTTGAAAATTTTAAATGGAAGAGTGATTATGCTTCCAAGAAAAAAGGTAAAAATTCCACATATGGGATGGAATAATTTAGAAATAACAGATAAAGGATGTAAAATCCTTCAAGGATTAAAAGATGAATGTTGGGTCTACTTTGTTCATTCATACCGTATAATTTCAAAAGATAAAAAAGTAATAGTTGCGAATTCTCAATACGGAGGTAATATACCAGTTGTTGTGGAGAAAAATAATCTTTTTGGAACACAATTTCATCCTGAAAAATCAGGGACAAATGGAGCGAAAATAATAAAGAATTTTTTGGCAATATGTGGTGGTAAATATTGAATATAATACCTGCAATTGATATACTAGAAGGAAAGGTAGTAAGATTAGTTAAAGGAGATCTTCGAAATAAAATTGTTTATAGTGATAATCCTATAGAAATTGCAGAAAAAATGGAAACTCAAGGTGCAAATTTAATTCATGTAGTAGATCTTGATGCTACTTTGACTACTGGATGGAATAATAATCAAAATAACACAGAAATTATTTTAAAAATGATAGATTCGATAAATATTCCGGTGCAGGTAGCTGGAGGAATAAGATCTATTGATGCTATTAATAGGATGTTTGAAAAAAAAGCAGAGAAAATTGTTATAGGCACCTTGGCATACAAAAAGCCTCAAGTGTTACAACAATTAAAGGATAAAATAGAGAAAATAGTAATTTCAATAGATCAAAATAAAGGTATTGTCATGATTGATGGATGGAGGCAACCATCTGGATTTAAGGTAGTTGAAGCTATAAAATTATTCATGGCCAAGGGAGTTAAAGAATTTTTACTCACATCAGTGGATAGAGATGGAACTTTGAATGGCCCAGATTTAGATACACTTTCCTATGCTTCAAACATAAATGGAACAAAAATAATTGCTAGTGGTGGAATATCCAGTATTGAAGATATAATAAGAGTCAAAAATATTGGTTGTTCTGCAGTTATACTAGGCAAATCTCTCTATGATGGAAAGATAGATGTAAAAAAAGCTCTAACAGTAGTTTAAAAAATGACCTTAGCAAAAAGAATTATTCCTTGTCTTGATGTAGACAATGGGAGAGTAGTTAAAGGTATTAATTTTAAAGAAGTTAAGGATGCAGGAGATCCAGTTGAATTTGCAAAAAGATATAGTCAACAAGGAGCAGATGAACTTGTTTTTCTAGATATAACTGCTTCAGAACAGAAACGAGATATTATTAAAAAGGTAGTACGAAATGTTGCTAGAGTTATAGACATACCTTTCACTGTAGGTGGTGGTATCAAAAAATTAGAACATGCTAGAGACATTTTACTAAGTGGAGCTGATAAAGTTTCTATAAATACATCTGCTATAAAAAATCCAGAATTAATTACAGAATTAATGTCTATTTTTGGAAAACAATGTATAGTAGTAGCAATAGATGTTAAAAAAAATTATTCGACTGCTGAGCCTAAGACAACTTTAAAAGATAATTATGAGTATAAAATGAAACAAAATAAGCATTATTGGTTTGAAGTTATGATATATGGAGGAAAAGAAAGAACAGGCATAGATGCAATAAAATGGGCTAAAAAGGTAGAAAAACTTGGAGGAGGGGAAATTCTTTTAACAAGTATTGATGCAGATGGAACTGAAGAAGGATATGATTTAGAGTTGAACAGAATTATTTGCAGAGAATTAAGTATACCAGTCATAGCCTCTGGAGGATGTGGGAAACCAATCCATATGCTGGAAGTGTTCCAAAAAACAAAGGTAGATGCAGCTTTAGCAGCATCTATATTTCATTATGAGAAGTCTACTGTTAAAAAAGTAAAACAATTTTTAAAAAGAAATAACATACATGTAAGAATATGATATTAAAATAACGTTAGTTACATATATGAACTATGCATTTAATATCAAATTCTATTATTAAAAGATATTTAATTAAAAATTAAATTAACGCAAATTAATTATTTATTTAAACCTTTTAAATGTCCTTCTTGATCTAACTTATCAGCGTGAGCTGCAATATATCTCCAAATTATATCTGCCTTGTCAGATTGAAAATCCCAAGGTGCAAGAAGCACTAGATCATTTTCTCTTATCCACATTCGTCTTTTTATCTTACCCCGAATACGACATGTACGTACTTTACCATCGTTGCATTTGACAATAACATTATCGCCTCCTACTAACTTTATAACTCTTCCAAACATTTCTCCTTCATGAGGCATAACAAGCTCTTTTAATGCAGCCTCATTCAAAACTTTTCTTTTGCCTAAATCTAATCCTTCCTTGAATATATATGAAATAATGTAATTTAAAAATGTATTGTCTAATGATATAGAGATTTGGAAAAATTTAAAAGAAATTAACAATAATACTGTAATTATATTAGTTTTTTATCCAAGTTAGTACTGCAATAAAAGTCACAAGTAAATTAGCAGAAGAAACTATTATTGATAACTGTTAAGAAAAAATTTAATTATTTTTCTAAATATTACTACATCTATATCTACTAACTATAACAAAAAAACTATTGTTTAAAGTTTATTTATGATTTATATACTGCTAATTCCTTTTGAAGAACACAAAGTACATTAATATCGATAACATATTGTTATTCATATATAAAATAACTTTTTTTTAGAAATTATTACTTGAATAAAGCTATATAATATACATCCAATATAACAATAACGTAAAACTAATTCATTAAATATAAAATTACGGTAAGTATAATGTTATGTTCCAAATATCAATATTATCTTATCGTATATCCTATATTATATGATAAAAATTGATAATCAATTAAAAATTAAGCTTTTGAAATTTAATAAAAATTATTTGCTAGATACGATGATAGATTTCAATGATATATAAATTAATTAAATATGATCGTAGTAAATATTGTAAAAATAATTATACATACCAATGTTATTAAAATGACTAACATTACTTTGTACACAAAAGTTAATTTATTATTTTTATATAATATTGAATGAAATACTAATAATACGCAAATGAAAAATTTAGTGTTTCATAATAAATGTATTTATAATTATCTATATTTATCAAGTACTTACTCTATAATTATATATAAATATTAGAAGTTACTTAATCATAGTTACCAATTCATTATTTTTTTATAAAATAATAAGTAAATGGATTTTAAATTTATAATTTGAAATTCATTATATGATTCCAAATACAAAATATAATATAACCATAATTATTCCAATGACTAGAACAATTGAGCCTATAACATAAAGCAGCCTTGCGGGAAGAGAGGGAACGAACCTATTCAAAACTAGCAAAATTATTCCAATTATAATTAATGCAATTCCTGTTTCTAATGATACCATTTCTATCCTATTATAATTATCAATGTTTATATCTCTTATAGTATTGATATTCTAAAAAATATTAATACAATAAATATAAGTTGTTTAAGATTAAAAATATCTATCAAATTACTCTTGATATCATACGAGAAACTCTGAAATTATACATAATATATCCAAAAAGATATACTAGAATAAAAATATACAAATTTAAGATGTCTTCAATACCCATAAAATATGAGTTACATTACGTTATATACTATTTACACGGATACTATATACATTAATTAAATCAGAATCTATTAGAATGTATTGGTAAACGAAGAATTAATAGAACTAAAAATTGATCGATAGGCTATTATTATTTAGCTAATATTTTATTTTAACATCTATGAATCAGTTAGAACTAAAACAATTATTTAAGAGTTCAGTTAAAAATGGTCATATCAATAATAATCATCTTCTACCCTTTTTAAATTCTCAAACTCATGAAATTAAAATCAAGGAGGAAGGATATTTTCGTAATTTTGATTTAGTAATTGCTTTGATTAATAAAGAAACTAAACAAAATAAAACTAATTATTCAGCCAAACAAATGAAATATGAATATTTAGATTTAGAATACGATATTCAACATAATATACTTATGAGATCACAACAATTTATAGAATTCTCTAAAAAAGAGAAATGCAAAATTGAAAATATAACATTTATACCAGTAGAGATCAAATCTGATAATGATGTACTCGATGAGCGGCTTCCTAATCAAATATTAAATGCCATTCTGACATTTGGTAGATCATATTTAGTAATCGACAAAAAATATGTTCTAAATAGAAATTTGCAAATATTAAAACTTCTTCCGACAACAATAATAGGTTATAGTGGAAAAGAAGACTATTTTGAAATATTATCTATATTTAATAGATGTATAACGAATGGCATATTTACTATCCCAAAGAGAAGTTTTATGAAATTGCTAATAAACAATAATATAACTAATAAAATTTCAGACATGGTTAGAATATATTATAGCCTTATAACTTTAGAACGAATTAATCAGAAACTTGTATTTAACTATCTTTTCAGATCAGAAGAAAATTTAGCTATCGATTTTTTGGTAAATGAAGAAATAGATTTTTTGAATCAATTTTGTAATTTTTCTAGGTTACCATCAGAAAAAACTAACAAAAAACAAATTAAAAAATTAATTAAAAATAGTAGAAATTATTTAATTACTGATTTTTTGTGATCATATAATACAATTAGTTATACATTAAAGCAATGGTTATAAACAGATAATGAAGAAATTATTTCTCTTATTTCTACATCATAACTAAGGTTGAAATCCATTTACTTTGATTACTAAGATTTATTAAATCACATCCGTTAGAGAATCATGATCATGTAATAAAAATAAATTATGAAAGAATTAAAATCTTATTGATCATCCTAATTTTTACTTTAGTTAATACTTTCAGTATTTATTGACAAAGATTTTGTTTTGCACATATAGCAAAACCTGCATGTACACAATCATCAGTACGACATAAATTACAGAATGGAACGCCATCAGTGAAAATAATTTCAATATCCGAATTGTGAATATTATCATGAAGTAACAATTTGTTATTTTTCTTTTCAGATACGATAAGTGTTAATTGAACATTCTTGTTACTATCTTCACCATTTCCTTCTTCAATTGACAACCATTGACTAAAACATTCTATACCTTCTTCTAAGTTGTTGTTTTTAATTTCAAATATACTAGAGTTGTATACGCTTTTGGTTTTGGGTACTATTGGCATTAATTTATTGTTCCTCTCTCTTTCTTTCTATTCGAAAGAATTGAAATTCATACAATTTATTATTATATATTAATAGACCTACTATTTCAAAGTATCCTTTGATCTATTAATAACTATTAAATAGTAGGTCATAAAGTTTTGATCCTCTCAGGATAAAATAAGGTATTAGAATATTGTAAAATCATCTGGATGGATTTATGATGGATGGAAGGAAAGTCTTATGTGTTGAGACAAAAAGAAATAGAATTTGATCCAAGACCCAAAGTTTGTGCTAGATTAGAGCATATCCTAAAAAATAGACAAGAATATAGCTCAATTCCTATATTACAATTATAATTGAATAACAGCAAGCGAGACTAAACGACACGTTAGAACAATTATACGCATTTCAGACCTCTTTGGAATGAATTGAAAAGGTTTTACCAGATGAAAAGTCCGATGACACCAGAGATCGTTCCATTCTATATTACCTTACAGAAAAGTATGATGTTATCATGTTTGTACTGAGGATGTCTGGTAATGTTATTTAAAGAATATGATCTATTGGAAATTGAATGAAAAAATTATCACGATTTAGTTCTAACGTTCTACACCAAATGCTATTTTTATTGTAGTTTTATATTTAGTAATACTACCTGTATTTGGGTCTACTGTAGCAGTCATATCTACAACTTCAATACCTGTAATTTCACGTATTGTTTTTTTCGCCTCATCTAGAGCAACTTGAGCTGCCTCTTCCCAACCCTTTTCTGAACTACCAACTATCTCAGTTATTTTCGCAATATGATGAGTCATAATATTTTATTAATA
>DASQLB010000079.1:0-9806 GCA_035630235.1 Nitrososphaeraceae archaeon
AAGTGGAATAGGATTTTTAGGCGCTGGAATGATCCTTAAAGGAGAGATAGATAAAAAAATCACAAACTTAACTACTGCAGCAAGTGTTTGGTATTCTGCAGCCATAGGGATGGCTATAGGATTTAATTTCTATATCATAGCTTTAGCAGCAGTGATATTTGCTGTACTAGTACCTCGTATACCTCACATTACAAAAATAAAAAGTAATAGAGAAGAAGAAGATTAAATGTCAATTTATTTCAATATAACGCAACATAGAATTTTTGATAATAGTTTTTTCTTTAAGAATTAATTCGAGATAAGTTACAATATAAAATACTTGGGATGTATATGGATTTATAATAAAAGTTGGTTATTGTAATCTTTCTTGTACTTACAGGTTATATACTTCTATATCAGGCGAAGAGATCACAAGTCCAAAATTAGAAATACTTGCTATCAAAACCATTTTTAACAATATGTTTAGTCTATATCAACACTGTCCGTGTGTATTTTGTATCCTCAGTTCAACACAAAAATTAAGATAAAGAATAACAACTCAATTAACAATAACACAACTCGATCTAAAACTACAAATAAAAGCACTTTTCTTATACGTTCGTTTTATTATACCTTCTTTATTCATAATCGAGATTATATTTTATTTATATTAATAATTATTTCGTGAGTATTTTTAGATCTAGTAGCCAAAATTCCTCTAATAAGTTGTTTAGAATAAATGCAGTCTATAATTGTACACGATAACTTATAAAAATAGATATGATCGATGTCAAAAGTAGGAAATATTATATTTTAAGGAATAATAGAAAGTTATAATGATATGAGTGTATAGTGCCTAATTTATAGTAATTAGGATAATGATTTAATAAATTATCTTTCATGTTTTATTCTAGTGAATAAAAAATAGTAAATGAAAATTATTCAAATATATTTGTAAAGAGATCGTTAATACCTTGTAACATAAATACTCTTTTTGATTATCACACACGAAACGGTGCTTTAGAAAGACTTGTTCCTCCTTGGAGCGGCTTGGAAATAATAGACAATACAGGAGGAATTAATAATAATGATTATTCGATTTTTCGGATTAAATTAGGTCCTATAACTTTCAAATGGGTTGCTAAACATTTTGGTTACATCCACAATCTACAATTTCAAGATAAAATGATAAAAGGTCCGTTCAAAAAATGGATCCATACTCATTCTTTTATACCTCAAGGCGAAAATCAATGCATCATAGAAGATAAAATAGATTACATGCCTAGATTTGGTAAGATAGGATCTAAAATTATACAAAAGAGAATTCAAAATTACTTGAATCAATTATTTATTTATCGTGAACGTATTTTAGTTAACGATACCATTCTCGAAAAAATGACACGAGAAAAGGGAAAAAATATTCTTATTACTGGTTCTCAAGGATTGATAGGGTCTTCCCTTATTCCATTATTAACTAATATAGGAGGACACAAAATTACTCGTCTTGTAAGAAAGATAAATAATAACAATATGTATTCACGCTCCACAACAAATAAAGAAGATAAAAAAAGTATTTTTTGGTATCCTGAACATGATAAATTAGATCATAATGAACTTGAGGGATTTGATATAATCATTCATCTTGCAGGAGAAAACATATTTGGAAGATGGACAGACATAAAAAAACAAAGAATATTTAATAGTCGTGTTGGAAGTACTAAACTTTTAGCAAAATCTTTAACAAAGCTATCCAATCCGCCTTCGCTATTAATATGTGCATCGGCAATTGGATACTATGGAGATAGACCTAATGAGTATATAACAGAGGATAGTATTCCTGGCAAAGGATTTCTCTCTGAAGTATGTCAAAAATGGGAAAAAGCTACTCAAGATGTAACAGAGATAGGAATAAGAGTAGTCAACACACGTTTTGGTGTTGTATTAACTCCAAAAGGAGGTATTTTACAAAAATTATTAAGTCCTTTCAAATTAGGTTTAGGAATAACAATTGGAAATAAAGATCAATACATCAGCTGGGTCTCAATAGAAGATGTTGTAAAAAGTATTTTTTATTCAATAACAAATACTTCAATTAAAGGTCCGGTTAATGTTGTATCTCCAAAACCTATTACAAATTTAGAATTTTCAGATACACTAAAAAAAATATTTAATCCAAAACTATCAATGTCAATAAATCAAAATATACCAAAACTAATATATGGTGAAATGTCAAAGGAAGTACTTTCTACAAACACATATGTTATTCCTAAAAAATTAATTTCAACAGGTTACAAGTTTTTTGATTCAGAATTAGAGGATTCACTTAGATTTTTACTTGGAAAAACAATATCAACATAATATCCAAATAAAGATTTGTTATTGTATAACCAAATGGACAATATCTATTAGATTATGTCCAGGATAATTTATAAATAAAATAGTTCAAGATATTTTATTTTTCAATAAATTTAACCGATCTTATAATTTGTATAGTAGTCATTCATTTAATATTAGTTGATAGTATTAGTTGGCACTATGTTATATAATTATATCTATTTTTTTATATGAGAAGGTTTATGATAAAATAATGCTCAAATTAGATCTTAATTCAAAGTATTTGATATTGTATTCTACATTCGCAGGATTTATTACTGCTTGGGCAATATCAGGATTATTAGTTATTGTTGATATTATATCACAAACACCTATAGGTACTTTCTTTGCAGTAATAGGAACTTCCCTTGGTTTCTATGATCCTGCTATATCGCAATATATTGGATTTGCATTACATATTGCAACAGGTACTGTAGCAGGTAACATTTTTGGTCAAGTCGCATTATTTTGGAACAAATTGTTTCCATATAATTTCAAGCGAGGAGTAACTTATGGAATAATAGCGGGTATTTCTCTATGGATAGTATTATTCCTACCGTTAGCCACATTTATAATTCAACCCAAACTAAATGCTTTTGCTGTATCTGCTCCAAACCAATATCTATTTGGAATAGGAGATCACTTTCAAGGACTTTATCCACTTATCACTTTAGGTTCTTTAGGATTTCACATAATATATGGTATTATATTTGGATTCATGGTATGGAGGATGATTGAATTAAAAACCTTTGTACAAACCAATAAAAAACCAATACAATAAAGGTCTTAAAGAGGAAGTCTAATTATAGATATGAATATTCTTACAATAAACATTAGAAAACAGACACGAATATTCATTTTTATTTCTGTATATTACTATGAAATATCAAATGAAATTCTATTTAAAAACTAAGTCATACGTTGATTATACATGTACAATAATATAAATACAAAACAAAATTTAAGGATATTAGTAACTGGTGCAACAGGATTTATTGGTAGTAGAATTGTCAAGAGACTATTAGCTGATGGACATTATAAGATTAGATGTATGACAAGAAATCCTGAAACTATTCATGAACTTTTTAATTTAAGTGGAGATATTGTTGAAATAATAAAAGCTGATGCTTCTAATTATTTAGAATTAGTCGAAGCTCTAAAAGAAGTAGATATAGCTTTTTATCTTATACACTCTATGGAAGGGTCAACAAAAAAATGGCAAGAGTTCTCAAAGAGGGATAGAGTTGCAGCTGAAAATTTTGCTAAGGCAGCCTCTCAAACAAATACAAAAAGGATAATTTACCTTAGTGGTCTTATTGATATGAAACATAAAGATTTATCTGAACATATGCATAGCCGAAAGGAGGTAGGAGATATTTTAAGGACCTCTAAGGCTAAAGTTACAATATTTCGTGCTGCTGTTATTCTAGGCGCAGGAGGTGGTTCTTTTCAAATGTTACAGTACTTGGTAGAAAGACTTCCTGTAATGGTTTGTCCAAAATGGGTACTGACTAAATCACAACCTATATCAGTAGATGATGTGGTAACTTATTTAATAAAATCAATAGAACTCGAGGATACTGCTAATAAGGATTTTGATATAGGAGGTCCTAAAATTCTTAGCTATATAGACATGATGAAAAGATATTCAGCTGTTCTAAACAAACCATTAAAATTTGTTATTATCCCATTTTTAACACCTAGACTCTCTTCTTATTGGGTAGATTTCATTACACCAGTAAAGGCATCTCTCGCTCGACCTTTAATTGATAGTTTAAAGCATGAAGCAATAGTCCATAATAATGAAATTAAAAAGTTAATTCCAATTAAATTAATGACATTTGAAGAATCTATCAAAACTGCTATGAAGGAACAAGTAAGAAAATCCAAGATAGTAAAAAAGCAAAAGACGTCTGATTCTCTTAATAGAAAAATATTAATTTTTTCATTAATTTCATTAGGCATAATTGGAGCATCGTATTATTTTTTAGATAATAAAAATAATTTATTCACTCCTCTTTGGATAATATTAGCCATTGTGTGGTATTTTGGAATTCTATTTGCATTATTTTTTGTCAAGAATGGTGCTCGATTAGGTTCACTAGTAGCCGGTATTATAGGATGGATAACACTCTTTTTCTGGGGATTCAATAACATATATTTGACATCCGATAATTCTATTAATCTGTACAATCCAAATGTTTTAGTTGTTATGCGTAATTTTATAGGAACTATTGTAGCTGGATTGGTTATAGCTGCGTCACATAACCTCTTTCATAAAATTAGACTACTAGGAAAATAAAATTAATTCATAAATTATTTTTTATTATTAGAAGAGATTGAAATTAATTTTATTTGGTTTCAAAATAAATTATAATCAAAAATAATCTTAAATGAATAAGATATTTGTTAATAAATAATAATAGATAAATCTTCTGTTTAGATATTGTATATATAGTATATTTCACATTCTTAATCATAATTATCTATTAGTATCTTTATATTAGTAATTAAATTATCAAGTTTTTCAAAATCAAAATAAATTTTATCATATTTTTCCAAGAACTGAATTTGAGACTTTGATGCCAATTTTATTGCCTTACCACCTATAATAATAGGAATATTACATGGTTTTGTATTGAGCCAATTCACAGTTTTGTGCTTGAAATCTATATTTCAGAAGAGAGAAACATGTTTGTTGCTGAAAAATTCATTAGATCTCTTGTATCAAAATATGGAAAACATGCTGTATACTCAGATGGAGGTACATGGTATGATGAAGCATGTAATGTAAATGGATTAAAACATTATTTGCATTACTCCGTTGAGAAAAGTTTGATGGAAAGAGTCAACTAATCTTTTAAAGATAGAATTGAATCTTTTGATGATTACTATCCATGCAAACAGAAAGATGAGTGCAATCTATTTCATGTATATAATTGGATACAATTCTTGTTTCTATGTAAAATAATACAATAGCAAATAATACTTATGATTTTGGATTAAAGGAGGTGAATATTATCTTAAATTAACAGAGCCCAAAAATATGATAATAAATTATTTGTATATGATATAGCGATTTTTTTCTGATATTTTGAATATAAAGAAATTAAAGTTGATTAATACTGCTGTCCTAACTTATTCTAAATTGGATTCTAATACACAGTTCATATACTTACATAAATTCTTTTTTGGAGGTGTAACGACATTTACTGCGCATTTAATTTATACAATTGGAATGTCAGAAAGAATAAATGATAACGTCATTCTACGTCCTACAAGTAGTAACAAGTCAGAAAATAGATTACGAGATTTCGGTTATGGATTACACTATAAGAATATATCTGCTAAGGTACTCCGCAATATACAATACCCTTTTTTAACTATGATCAAAGATGATTATTTTCCCATAATATTGAACCTAACTAATAATGATCAAAGAGAACGAACAGATAATATTGTAGTAGTAATTCATGATCCTAGAGATATTTCAAATAGAATTATTGAACTGATAAGAAAATGGAAAATAATTACT
This sequence comes from Nitrososphaeraceae archaeon, assembly GCA_035630235.1. Taxonomy (GTDB): domain Archaea; phylum Thermoproteota; class Nitrososphaeria; order Nitrososphaerales; family Nitrososphaeraceae; genus TH1177. Next base: position 5,888 of record DASQLB010000079.1, read on the forward strand.
ATAAGAAGGTCAGTTCAACATTACATACAGCAGAAGTATAACTTGAATTCAGTTTTCCTTTATCACCCATTCTATGCATATCCAACTATTTCTTCTATACTTAATAGAAAAGGAGCCGTCTCAATTTCTAGAATAGGATTTGGAAAAAATATTGATATAATACTCAAAGCAAATAAAATTTTAGAATCTTTTGGAATTAACGGTATCCGTTTATATGGTTATCCAACACCAATGTATATTTATCTCCATTTAAATGGAAAGAATGGTGCTGTTGAATTTAATAAATACTATTATGGAAAATTCGACAAATCATTTTTATCAGTTTCTAATATAATCGCTACAAAGAAATTTGTGGTTGACCTTTCGCTAGTTAAAAATGACGGTGGAGGAACTCAGTACACATATTTAGAAGCAATACATAATGATTGTGCATTAATTTTACACAGAAGGTGGATACAAGATTTGAACAACGATCCAAAATATTGTGATTTTAAGGAAGGGTATAATTGTTTTGCAATTGATAATGAAAAGGAATTGGCAGAGTTGATTAAAGTCGATCCTGATACTACTAAAATAATAAACAATGCTAAGAGGTTAATGCATAGACATACTAATATTGATTGGTCTAAGGTAATAGACAATAATTGATTTTTAAAGCCGAATACTTTAAGAATTAAAGACTATTTATACTATACAGCATTATATGTTCTATAGAACGATTCATAGCTAACTATATCCACAGTTAATTATTGAATAAACAACATTGCAATTCTATTACTTGCAAAGAAAGAGCAACTACGTTTATACAGTATGGCAACACATAGTATTTGTTACAATCAGACAGCATGAAGGTAAGAATTACCGAATGTTTACAGACTGGTTGGTTGAAAGCATACTCTTAGATTGTTTTCAGGTTATCCAAGACACCACATTGCACACAATATTACAGAATCTATAGATAGAATCAATTTCACGGTACTTGGAAATTAAAAATCAAAGAGGCATCAGAATATTATACCAGTAGAGCCAAATTGAAGAGGAAGAGCCACGCTAACCTATCTATTGGTACAGATGTAGATGTTATAAAACAGTACTATGTAATATCAAGATTAGAAGAACATCTACAAGACATACTGATAACATAGATTTTAAACCAGTAATATCAAAAATAAAATCATTATCAGTAGTACTTGCAGATAAATCTTATGATAGTGTGGAGATAATCATGTACTAGTTAGAGAAACTAAATAGATTCAGTATTATACTCTCAATCTAAAGTTAAAGCACAAAATCATTTTTTCCCAGGATGAACTCAATTGTAATAGCCTGAGTTATATCAATTATAATAATTAAGATAAATTAAGATAAATACAATTTATAAGACTGTGACAATAAAATTATCTGAATTTATATATTATAATTTTCAATAGATTGATACATTCAATGAAAGACTCTCATTTCGCCATAGCCTTATTATGATTTGTTCCTAAATAGGCTATGACATCAAGTACTAAAACGGATATACAAAAAGTATATTGACTTAGATATATCACTGAGATTAATTCTTAATTGTTTTTATACTATTAAATATAATTATATCGCAATGGCTGATAATATATATAAAAATTCTGACAATTATAAAAGAGAAATAGATAAACTAACTTCTACTAATAATGAAATAGGTCAATCTACTGCTAAAGCAGTTAATCCTGAAAAAGACACTAAAGAATCGCAAACCCAAGACAAAAAAGAATCAACGTTTGAAAATGGTAACAGTGATATTAAATCAATAGTTTTTGGCCTATTTGCGTTGATTGGATTCATAATTATTGTATATTCAATATTCACAGCAGTTATAGGTGAACCATTAGCATCAGTAGCAGATACTGTATTTATTGCTGCATTAATTGGATCCTTTACTTTAGTCGGTACCATAGTTGGTCTTATATTCTTAAAGAAATAAAGACTTTATTTACCATTTTTATATTTCATACAATGATTCTTTGATAATAAATGACTTATTTCCTCAGTTTGATCTTTAACCTGTTCATCAAATCGTTCCTTAATTATGATAAAATATACATTAAGTTAGTTTTACCATTTATCAATTATTAATTTTATACCAAATTGTAAAATGATTTCTAAAATTACTTATTTTATAGTTAATCTACAAATTAATTAAGAGAGAATAATTAAGAGTTTTAGTAATAATTTTAACATAATTATCAATCAACTACGAAATTCTCTTCTCTAATTAGAAAGGAACAATTTTTCCATTATTATTTCAGCGAAGTTATCATCCCTAAAATCTATAGTTAAAAGTAAAGATAATTTTTTACTAATTCTTATAACATTAAAATCTGTTTATTGTAAAGTGTTATTATAGAGATTATTTTTGGTATTTATATCATATGATCCTTAATATTTTTTACCCTCTAATAATTCTCTATTTATTATTTCAATATAAAGAAAATAATGACAGGGAAAAAAATTCAGCAAAAAATTCAGCATTATAATGGATAAAAATATTACCAATTTATTAAATATTTAATCGTCATTTTTTCATTATGGAAGATATTATTGAAAATTTTGCTCAAAGATTGGAAATCTCATCGGATAAAGCTAGACAAGGAATTTCAATAACATCGAGATATTTTCTTCAAAATTCAGAGCCAGTTGTAGCAACAGGTGTTTTATCAATGCTACCATCTAGTTTAACAAATATGTTTTCAAATGATGAAAAACAAGAATTTAAGACTAGCCAAAAAAATATTACCTACGATGAAATAATAAAAAAAATATCTAATGATTGTTTTCACGGCGATATACAAAAATCAAAAAAGGTGTATGAAGAAGCAATAAACGTGATTAAGAGACAAATCTGGTAAAAAATAAGATCCTTAATAATTGATAGGGCATGACAACTTAGAAATTAATTTATTCAAATCTATTATCAAGATATCATCAAGTCCCGTAATCAAACAACTGTTAAGCAAAAAGATATGGAGCAGTCTTAAATTATTTATAAATTATTAATATTTATATTACTAAATGAATAATACAAAAAAATTTAATAATAGTAGTAATAAGATATTATTAATTAGAAATAAACTTAGTAAATCAATATGAAATGTAAAGAATTCTAATTTGCGATTACATTCAGCAGTACCAGTTTCAGTTCATGATAGTTTGCTTATCGATATACATAATGCCTCATAATTCAGGTTGTAGGGTTTAATATGACAAGCAGGAATTGTCTACTTCAAAGAACCTTAATTTGCCTGGATAAGGGATTGATTTTTTAAACTTTCTAGCATTTTTAATTAAGAAACCGTATTTGTAGCCCTCAAAATATTTGGTAACGATAGAAAAGTGTTTTTGTTTATCTTTGTTAAACTCTTCTTGATTGTTGTATTCTTTAAAATCATATAAAAATGCAGAACCAATAATAGCACCTATTGTAAGCTTATCAATATACATATTTAACCTCTCACAAGCAAATATATCAATATTTTTTGAAGCATGAATTAGAAATTCTCCTCTGAATTTAGTATTCCATTTTCTTAACTCTATAGTCTTTTCTCCAAAAACTAGCAAGTCTGCATATGGTTGCTTCAAAGATAAACATTTCATAAATATATAATATTATCACAAATAATTTGAGCTTATATTTTATTATATTTTTATGTTATAAAAGAATTAAAAAAAATTATTGGTTATAATAAGATTTTTCTATCTTATTTACAAAGTTAAAGTAATTTTGAACTGACTCATTATAACTTTAATTTTCGATCATTATGCTATAATTTAACTAATCTTTTTATTTATCTATATTGTTATTTGATGTTCCCACTCCTTTGCTTAGTGGTAAAGTAAAATAAAATATAGCTCCAGGATTACCATTCTTATTATTATTTTT
>DASQLB010000080.1:0-3259 GCA_035630235.1 Nitrososphaeraceae archaeon
ACAGGCATTACAAAAAAAGATACAGCAAAAGTTATAGAATAAAGAGAAATCATGAGTATAATACTATCCTCTGTTGTAAATCTAGGTGGAGAGTTTATAGAAATATTTAGCAAAAAACCAAATATTATTCCAGATACAGAAGATAAAACGCTACTTCTCTAACGACACTATCAAAATCCTTAACAATGTCATCTTTTACTTCTTCTTTCTTCTGGTTCTCTTTTTCATTCATCTCAAATATTATACTATGATACTGATAATATATAAAAGACCAATTTATTACAAAATTATTTACAATTATAACAATATCTATCTATATAATATATTGATTAATTGATAATTGATTTTAAAAACATAGCCCTCTAATGAGGCATAGAAGGCCATGTATGCACATATGACTGCTTTATGGTAATATCAATAGAAAAATATTCTATTTAATAATTTGAGACACTTTGGTTAATAATTTAATTTATTGCCATAGCCCTCTAAGGAATTCATATCATAACAATAGGAGGCCATGACATCATCATTATGCTCATGCTCAAGTTCTTTGGACTGGACTTGATTTTTCGGTAAGACAACCTGTTCATTAAATTATTTAATACTTTGACATAACTTAATTGTCATAGCCGATTAAGTGAAGAAAATGGACTGGGCTGATTGTTCCGACTATGACAACAACGACAATGCCAACGATACTATATGTGTTAGTAGTTTTTTACTACTAACTACCAGGTAATTCTATAATAATAATTTTGTATTTATCAATGCTAGTAAACCTAATTTTATAGAGTTGTTATTTTTTATTAGTTAAAAGAATACTGAAAATGATTTATTGAATTATTTGTTACAAAGTATAATATATGTCCTATTCTACAATCTTATGTCTTTTAGCTGGTTGGTTGATATAACTATCAAATATGCAGCGATATTACAAATGTATTCTATCTCTCTCCCTCTCTACAACCAGCTTGCTAAAATAAATAGAATGATGTTTTGATTTGCTGTAGTTGACATTATTAGATAATGAACCAATATCCTTACCGAAATTTATATCAGCTCAAAAACTCTTGGAAGGTAAATTCTTAATTCAATTTTCATCTAATAATGAGGATAATAAAAAGAAGATAAGAAAAACAAGAAGCCAAACAATTGAACTAACAATAGGCGATATAGCCTGTTTTGTTAAACCTCATACAGATTTTGTTTGTGATACTATTATCAAAGGTATTTTGCCAAAACGTCATAATGGTCTTGAATCTCCCACTGTATATGTATTGGTAACAGACAACAAATTTGACTTTTATAATATAACAGAAATAGCTGATAAAAAATATAAGATATTAGATGGAGCATTAAAAAATGTAATAGTAAGAAGGATGTTCACAATTTATCAATTGGCATACTTTTTGATAAAAGAATTGGAAAAGGATTTAGAAAAATACAAATCCAAACTACTGATTATTACAGGCGACTTTTTTCTTTCAGACCCACAAATTACAAAACAAGATAAAGACTGGTTATATCCTCAAATGATTAAGGCAATAAAAAAGGTTAGAGATTCTATCATTCTTGTCTTTTCTCATATAAACTGTCAAATTTAATGATTTATGGATAAATTTAGGTGAACCCGAGAAAACTACGGGCCCGTCGGGAGTTGAATAGTCATGCTGTCAGTGTTCAATTAATCTCAGATAACTACAAGATAAAGAAGATGTATGAACTCATCTATATGATCTTTTACTGGTTTTAAAAAGAAATAATACAACAATTAGAAATAAAATTTATTTATAAAAAAGTTGAAATTAACTTTAACAACGCCAAAACAAATAACGTTACATATACTCATTATTCCCGACAGTAATTATATTCATTTTTCCAATCTAAAACTACGCACTCTATAGCACCACTATCGCTAACTCTCTGGGGATTTATGCTACTTCTGTAACCCATATATCCAAAATGATTGTCACCTATTTCATCTATTGCACACCTATAATCATCATACCATATCCAAGGATTATAATGTCTCAAATTTATTTTTAGGTCACATCCATTTTTTTTATCAGCATTATTATCATTCATAATCTTAGATAAAACATTATATTCCTCATAGTTTAATGGTTCATTTATTTTACTTTTTACTTCATTTGAGCCAAGAGCATTATCATTTTCTGTAGATTGATAGGGGCTAGGATACACTATAGTAAATTCATCAGGTAGAAATGGATTATAATAAAAAGGATTAGGATCATATATAATTTCTTCAGAAGATAACATATTATCTTCAGGATTATATAAGCTGTAAAAACTCTGTACTTCTGAATAACTAGCCTTGCCAGAACATGGTAATGGGGGATTGTTCTCATTACATTGATTTTCAATTAAAGAAACTTGTTCATCATCAATAGCTGCACCTAATAAATGAACTGATTTAATTTTTTTAGAATTATCTGCAATACTATTTTCGTATAACCATTGGATAGCCGATAAAGCTACTCTTGAACCTAGAGAATGTGCAACAAGTCTTATTTCATCATTTGGACAAATTTCTTTATATCCATTAATGAATTTAGCTAATAAAGGACCATTTTTATTGGCTATTATTTTTGCTAGATCCCATCCTATTTCTGAAACTTTGGTGTCGGAGCTCCAACTAAATCCAATAACAGGAACTTCATAATTGATATCTTGTAATGATAAATATACTCTTTCAGTTTGTTCCTCTGCCTCCTCTGGGGTAGCCCATATACCATGAATATAAATTGCCAATTCTCCAGGACAATTATTTCCATTTAAATCAAGAAGGGAAGGAACATTTTCAAATATTGTGTTTATAGCTGGGGATTCATTTCCTGTTTCATTATCAATAACATCACGTGTAGAAACCATAAAAGGAGACTGTTGTTGACTCGAAGCATTATTAAACAAAGATATGCAAGAAATAATTGAGATTAGTACAAATAATGAAAATTCTAAAGTTATTTTTTGTTTGTGCATGACTAATTTAAAATGATATGAATAAAAAGATAATGGTATAACTTCTTATAAAATAAATACATTGAAAGGAAGTTTAAATTGTTTATTTGTTAAATATAGCAGCTCATAATAGATAATTTCAACTAATAATTTTGTGGCGCCTAAAAATAATTATTAATATTTATCTATTAATGGACATTATAAAAGATTACAAATAGGCATAATTGATAGAAACTGCGATAACTCACAATATAATGTGGACGTTACAAAAATACACCAT
>DASQLB010000081.1:0-3717 GCA_035630235.1 Nitrososphaeraceae archaeon
CATAATATTAATTGTAATGTAAGATATATTATTGCTAGGATATACGTAATTTATTTAAATTATGTGTAAAATAAGTAGGCTTTATTCCTTACAATTTTAGATAATTGGCTTGAAAAAATGAGGTGTTGAAATTTATTTTAATTGTTTTTTTTCTTTTTACACATTCCAATATTTTTGCATAACTTAATATAGGAACATAAGATAAATAATTCATTGCGTAGATACCAAATATCATATTACAAGTAAATTAAAATATATACCATACAAATACCATTTATAATTGTTAAAATTAATTAGTTCCATTAATCATTAATGTTTAATTTCTTATTGAATAATAGATATACTATTTTTATTGAGATTTGAAAAATATATTAATAAATAACTATACCAATACTTACTATTTTGTACTAATAATACATATATTCCGCAAAAATCGCATATTTGACTTAAATTATATTAGTACTGAATGATAAATGAAATATTGAAAACTCAGACATCAAAATTTCAATTAGATAAATGGATGGAAGAAATGATACAAGTAGAAGAACATCTTAGGAAAATATCTTTACCTTATCATAAATATTTTATTAGCTGTTCATCATGCAAATGGAAAGTCTCCTATTCAGAATCATCTGAGTATTTTATCATCAATAATAATATCAGTTGTCATAATTGCAAAGAAGGAAGAATATCATTAAAATATTCCAGTATGTAAAGTTACGATATTAATTATTGAATTGTGACCTAATAAGATAAATAAAGTTCTCTATTATTTATTTAAAAGCAATTTAATATAGATAAATAATTAAATAAGATCTCTACTACCACTATAATATCTCATTACTCAATATTAACTTGTAAAAAGCCATTTCTTAAAATTAATTTGTAAATATACTTGAGAATATACTAATAAATATTTTATATAATGTAATTCATTAATATTATATATATCAAAAAAAAATATGTTTATTCTTTACCTATACAAATCGATAAGTTCAAATCGAACCATCATTAGTAAGATGATACACCTTCCTTCTAACATCATCTAGACTATTTGTTTCGTATATTAAGCCTTGTTCTTTCAAATCATCTATTGAAGCCTGAACTGTTCTTCTAGCTAGATTTGATAGATGAATTAATTCGCTTTGCTCAATTGGACTTTTATTTTGTAGAATAAAATAAATAAACTTTGTAGCTGGTCCTCCTTCTGCACCTTTCTTTGCAGTGGATATACTAAAGCTTGCTTTTGACAGAAATCCCCTTCTTAATGATTCGATTGATGCAACATTTTCTATTTTTATTTCTGCTAAATTGACCCTCTCCCCAAATTCTGCTATCAATGCAGCCTGTTGGACTTCTAACGGAGCTTCGAATATGATATTATCAGGAGAAATGTTTGACGTAATAGCGCCTAGAACATTCCATTTGATATTGCCTTTTTCATCATAAATGCCAACACTATAACCTAAATTTGCTTCTATAATAACCTGGTCTTTGGTAATATTCAAAGCTTCATTGATTTTATTAATTGTCATTTCTGTGGTCAATTGCCTCCTTGGATCTTTTTTTCCTATTTTCCAATGATGTGCTAATCCGTGAGATCCTATTATCTTAGAAATTTTTTTCTTTTGTTCTGCATTTATTTGAAGATTGTTCTCTCCTATTTCAATGATATCAAATCCTAGTGACGCTGTTTCTTTTACAAATTGTTCAAACACATTTTCTGTAATTGCATATTCTGTCAGTGTACTGCCTGTAGATACTAAAACATTATTTTCATGATAAAATTTGATCCTCTCAATTAATTGTTCTTCTGGTATTAAGAGAGGATAGGCTCCGTATATCTTGACTATATCTATCATTGGAGAAATAATAGAAAAGTTTTCTTTATCAAATCCTTGGAATTTATCTATTATGTATGTAATTCCTTGATGTCTTGGTTTTTTATAGTCAACCCTTTTATCGGACAATTGATCGAGCAAGTTAAGATAGATTAAATGTTTTACCTATATTGACATTTTGATATATTCATATTTCCCTCGACGAATATTAATTATGAACAAAAGTTTCGTATAATATGTAAATTTTGCATATTATTTAATATAAAAATTAGTAATTCTCTATTAAGTTGAGTTTAACTTTAATGATAATTTTTTTTCTTATTATTTCCTTCAGAATTTTAAAGGGATTATTTGCTATAATAATTCCATAACCTATTATAACAAATTAGGTTTTGTGGCGTATTCATAACCATATCATTTTTCAATTCGGTTTCCAATAAGATTGCCCCATTCCGTCCATGATCCGTCATAATTTTTAACGTTTGGATAACCTAACAAATACTTTAATACAAACCATGTATGTGAAGAGCGTTCACCAATTCTACAGTATGTTATAATATCTTTATCTTTTGTAATTTCTTGTTCCTCATATAACTCACGTATTTCTTCTATGGTTTTAAATGTCCCATCGTCTTTTATTACCTGAGCCCAAGGAACATTTTTAGCCCCAGGAATATGTCCTCCCCTTTGTGCACCTTCAGTTGGATATTCTGGAGGAGCTGTAATTTCTCCTCGATATTCAGCTTCGCTTCTAACATCTACTAATGATAACTGGAAGTTTCTTCTGCTTACTAATGCATTTTTAACTTGGCCGAGGAATGCTCTTATATCATCATTTGGCTCGATTTTTTCATCTAATTGATAATTTCCCTTAGGATAATTCACAACTTCTTTGCTAATTGGCCTATCTTCTTCTAACCATTTTTTCCTTCCACCGTCTAAAAGTCGAACGTCGTTATATCTATAATATTTAAATACCCAAAAAGCAAATGCTGCAAACCAATTGTTAAAATCTCCATATAGTATCACTGTAGTGTTATTATTAATCCCATTAATTTGAAGCAATGTTTGGAAATCATGTATGTTCAATATATCTCGGGTTATAGGATCATTGACATCTTTTTTCCACTCAATTAATATCGAGGTAGGTATATGACCTAGGTTATAATTCGATTTTGGATCATAGTCTACTTCAACAATTCTTACCTGATTATCGTCAAGATGTTCTTCTACCCATTGTGTATCAACAAGAACCTCTGGATGTACATATTTTGTTTTTGTAATTTGTGCCATAATATTAATTGGAATGTAAGATATATTATTGCTAGGATATACGTAATTTATTTAAATTATGTGTAAATTAAGTATGCTTTAAGCCTTACAATCATTAATATATTTCCTATCAATAAACATGGGTTTATCTTCTTGATTATAAGATTATTATAATTGTAGATTATGATCCCATAAATTGATAATATTTTGTTGTTATTGAATTTTATCTTTATTAGTTGAGAGAATTTTTGATAGTTAATACGCAAAAATAGCTTATGGTATTCCTTAATTGCATATTTGGATTTCAATATATTACGAATAGGATATACATAGATCACAAGCAATGAGTAACATGATTGAACAAAAAGAAATTAAGAATGGAGATCCCTTGGGAACCGAGGGAACAAGAAGAGAGTACCCCACAAATACTATTTCTTTTTATAAGCATATCTTAAATTGTAGGTCTTGTTCGTGGAATGTCTCATATTCTGAACATTCTGGGTCTCTTGATGTATCTGATGATTCAGTAGTTTGTCCAGTATGTAAAGATGGAACAATTGAATCTTCAAAATATCTGCAATATAGATGATAGGTTGATCACTTT
>DASQLB010000082.1:0-4206 GCA_035630235.1 Nitrososphaeraceae archaeon
TACATTCAAGTTTTCTAAACAATATTTGATTCTTATTAACAATGTATAAAAAAACCTAATATTTTTAATCTAAGTGACTCTATATTTAAAATATTTGAATCTTATTTTATTAAAATATGTTATTTTTTGTTTTATAATATATATGAAAGTATAATATAGTTATTGCAAATTCATTTATCATCAGTCTATTTAGTATTTAGTAATTTGGTTTAAATTCTTTATTTAGACAATTAAATTGTTATTCTAACATATACCATTTACCTATTGATATTAATACAAATGTAAATTGGTTTGCTTAATAAATAATTGTAAAAATAACTGCTTGGGGTTATGAGAGTAGAAAGTCTTTCGGCGCCTAAAAATTTATAGAATTATAAAAATATATTTCATATAAAATAATTATTTTACAGCATTAAAAATATTTTTATTTAAAGAAAAAAGATCATATTATTCTATATAGGGAAATATTTTTACAATACCTATTACGTTCTTGTTTCAATCATCTAATTATCTTTATAATATTATTTCTTCGGAAGTCTTTTAAAAGAGATTATTTAAACAATTACCTAATAAGGGTTTAGACAAACTTCCTCTCTGATATTATTTCTTAAATTTAATATATTATTTTACAATAACCAAAAATGTTATATATCTAAACCAAAAATAATGAATTATGCTGAGCTATATATTTGGAATAATACTCATTACTGCTGGATTGTTGATGTTCCCTGGAAACCAATTGATCACCGCTATCTTAGCACAAGAAGATTTTATGAATGAAAGTTCATTAGGAAATACTACTAAAGGCACCACAGGAAATACTACTGAAAGCTCAGAGGATGAACTTCAACAGAGCGGAACAATATCTAGAAAAGCACAATAAACCATAGTTTGCAATTTTTAAATAATTTTTCTCTTATTGTTTCTAAGATTAAAAAATTATATTTTTTCATTTTTATAATAAACCTTTGTTTAATTATTGATGTAGCTATTTGTACAAGCCCTGAATTTATTCATGAAGAAATAATTTCACCATTTGGTATTTTAACATTCATTATGATAACTTTAGGAACTATTTTTGGACAATTATATCTACAAAAATTTGTAGAAAAGGATAACGAAGAGCTTTTATCAAAATCAAAATATCTTTTGCTTATTACAAAAATAAACAAAATAACATTGTATATTTTGATCGGTAATCTAGGAATAGTAATTTTATCTGTAATGATATTATCGAACTTTTCTATAATAAATCTGTTACTTGCAAACAATATTTCAGTCATTGTTAGTTCATACTTGTTAGGATCCTTTGGTTTTAAGTTCCTTATATGGTATTTTGAAAGGAGGAATTCAATTATAATTTTACTATATGGATTGGGATTTATTTTTTTTGCTTTCTGTAATTTTATTATATTTATGTCTGATAATTTTCTTCTAATCGAAAAACCACTACTCATCACACCTTCAATGTCAATAATTTATCCTGACGTTCAGGATAATATTTTTGGATATATTACCAAATATTGGGTTTATCTTCATACACTTTCTTTTATAATGTTGTTAATTGCATCTTATCTTTTATTATCACATTATTCTGAAAAAATAAATAGATATAAATTAATCTTTATTCTCACTTTAGTTTTTATTATTTATATAACGGGTAAACTAGACTCTTATAATATATTAGAAATTTCCGATGATGACGAAAATTTATTTTTTTATTATATTTTTCAGTCACTCATAAACACTGTTGGAGGTGTGATTTTTGGATATTCGTTTTGGATAGTTGCAAATAAATTAGAGTTAGATAACCCTATCAGAAGATATTTAATAATGACTGCAATTGGTTTTATCATTATTTATACTGTAACTCAAACAACTGTAATAGCGACTGCATATCCACCATATGGTCTTCCTTCTTTATCATTTATAATAAGTTCCATTTATTTGGTTAATTTCGGTTTATACTCTTCTGCTATTTCTCTTTCACATGACGTACAATTAAGAAATAAAATTAGAACATTAACAGTTACACATAAGAGTCTATTGGGAAATATTGGACAAGCTCAAATGACTTCAGAATTGCAAAAAGCTATAACGGATGTGAAGGATATTGTAGACAAGGAGGAGCAAGAATTAAAGGAAAAAACAGGAATAGAAAGTACTCTTACCGAAGAAAATGTTGAGGATTATATGGAACAAGTTTTACAGGAACTTATGAAATCTAAAAATAAAAGTAAACCTAATTCCTAATAATTTCCTATTGGAATGTTAATAATATAACAATATTAAATTACTAAATAAGATTAGGATATAAAGATTATACAAAGAGCATAACTAAACGATAATTCGTAATCTTATTTTTTTAGAATGAAGAGGATTTGCTGAAAATCCAACATAAATGTTTGAAGGGATAATATAGGTCTATATCTATTATAAAAATTAAAAAATGAATGAAAATTCAAATTTTATTGGCAATGATTATATGAAAATTAAAGTTATTCGTATATTTGCACATAATTTTATTAGTTCAACTAATATAGATATAAGATAAAAAATATTTGAGAATACTATTATATTGTATATTTACGTTTACTAAATTTATTGATGGATAATTTTGCTATTGATTAAGACTAATAAAAGAGGTTACAATATTATATAATAAATTATTTTCACATATAGCATATCAAATAGTTGATTAAATAATTATTAGAAAATAAGTAATAATAACATGAATTAATTTCATATTATTATGACTATATATGCAGTAATTCCTTATTATTAGAATTAATAGCAATAAGAATCAACAATTTTTTTATGTTAAATGTTTAATATAACTATAAAAGATTACTTAATTTATTGATTTTTTTGGTTATTAAATACTTTGTTTCACTATTATTATCATTTGTCCAATGGGTTGGAAGATTTATTTCTTCTATTATTTTTAAATTATTCTTTTTTATAATTTCACCCCATCCATAATAAGTTAGATCACTTGCAAATTTTTTTTTGAAGGTACTTCCCAAAAATACAATACCAAAAGATTCAAATTTATTTTGTATTGTTGTTTGCATTAAATTATCAACAAACATTTCTCCCATTTCAGGAAGGCCAGATACAAAAAAAATTGGTTTAGATAATCCCAATTTAGCAAAATTATAAGTTGAAGCATCATCATTCATTATTTCAAATTTAATATCAGTTTTTTTACTAAGCTCATTTTGTAATTCAGTCAGATTAGTGTCTAACTCAATTCCAAAGGATCTAAGTTTTAATAAAGAACTACAATAAGGTATTCGTCCATCTCCAGCACCAATATCGATGAGTTCTGTAAATCCCAACTGCTTTGATTTGAGTGATAGTAAAAAAGCCGATAACATCCATGTCGGGTAAAATGGTTGATAATTTGTATCATATTTTTTACTACTTAAGTAAAACTCATTTACATCACCTTCATAAGCAGTAAAATTTAGATCATTAATTGAAATATTTGATTTCTTAAAATAAATTGGGTTACTAAAAATAAATTCGTGAAGCTTTGCTAATATTTGTTTATCAATAGGAAAAAAATCTGAAAACTCATTTGGTAATATTTCTGCTATAATATTTGTTGGTTTAAAGTCTTGTATATATTGTCTTTTGGCTTCTAAAAAATTATTTAAAATATTTTGAAACATATTTTTAGTTTAATACTTAATTTCTAATTAATTGTTGGTTAGTAAACAGATTCCGCAGATGGTCTTAATCCTCTTTTATATGATGCACTACCACACATGGTACATTTGTAAATCTTTTTACGTTTATATGTATAAATTGTCTCTTCATTTTCAACTATTTCCTGTAAAGTTTTTTGCATACATCTGTCACAAAATCTATTTTCCTGCATTTGTTATATAATATAAAGAGGGATGAGTTATTAAAAAGATTCCTTGTCTAGGTTATTTTTTCAGTTTAGATTTTAATAATTCAGGAACTTCACCAGGACTTTTTGCTACCGGTACGTTTGCCTTTGAATAGTTTGAAACCTTAGAGTCTGCAGAACCAAAATTTCCGTATACTATTGCTCCAGCATGACCCATTTTCTTTTCCTTTGGAGCAGCCCTACCTGCAACATAGGCAACAACTGGCTTGGAAAAATTAGTTGAAATGATATATTCTGCTAATTTTTCTTCCGCGTCACCACCTATTTCGCCTACGACTACAATT